>JASFRE010000312.1:0-5837 GCA_050115055.1 Candidatus Eiseniibacteriota bacterium
GGTGCACGAGGCCGCCCGCACCGGCGGCGTCGGCGCGGAGTACGCGGCGACGATCGCCGAGGCCTGCTTCGACTGGCTGGACGCGCCGGTCGAGCGCCTGGCGGCGCTCGACGTGCCGGTGCCGTACGCCGCCGAACTGGAGCGCGCGGTGCTGCCCGGGGTGTCCGAGATCTCGAGCCGGGCGCTCCACCTGGTGAGGCGGTGACGGGGGCGTGACCTTCTGCTAGGCTCCCGCCCGACGCGACCGGCGCGGCCGGTCACGCTCACTGCAGTGCCCCGACTCCAGCAGGGGAGGTCACGTTCATGAGAATCGCGCGACTCGTCCTGCCACTTACCGTGTCGCTCCTCCTCCTGGCCTCGATCACGTGGGCTGTCGACATCAACGTCCCCGGAGACTACGCGACCATCGGCGCCGCGATCGACGCTGCCGTGGCCGGCGATCAGATCTTCGTGGAACCGGGCATCTACGTCGAGAACATCACGCTCAAGGACGGTGTCGATGTCACGAGCACCATGGGCCCGGAGGTCACGACCATCGACGGGGGCGGTGTCGACCACGTGGTCGACGCGATCTCCGTGACATTGACGCTCGATGGCTTCACCGTGACCGGTGGCAATGCGACCGGCAACGGCGGCGGCATCCGCGTGCAGACCGGCGCCAACATCACCGTCAGGAACTGCATCCTGGTCTCCAACCTCTCGGCCGGCGAGGGGGGCGGGATCGCCATCCAGGACTCGCAGGCGCTGGTCGAGCTCTGCGACATCGCCGAGAACACGGCGCGGAGCGGCGCCGGGATCTACGTCGACGGTGCGTCGCCGGGCAACAGCGTCTCCATCGTCCAGTGCACGGTCCACGATAACGCGACGGCCGGACCGGCCGGCGATGGCGCCGGCATCTTCGTCGACAGCTCCTCCGGCGTGATGATCGAAGAGACCGCGATTCGCAACAACTCCTGTGGCGGCCTCGGCGGCGGCATCTACGTCAACAGCTCGACCCCGACCATCACCGATTGCCTCGTCGACGGCAACACCGCCGACGAGGGGGGCGGGCTCTCGTTCCACAACCAGTCGGGCGGCATGATGGAGACGTGCACGGTGTTCCGCAACACGTCGACGAATGCCCTTGGCGACAAGGGCGGTGCCATCTCCTGTACCAACGAGTCGGCGCCGACCGTCCAGCGTTCGATCCTCGCCGGCTCGATCGGCGGCGGCGCCATGAACTGCGGGGTCAACTCGTCACCGCTCCTGACCTGCAATGTCCTGTGGGCCAACACGGGCGGCGACGCGATCTGCGGGACGAACCTCGGTGACAACCAGGTGGCCGATCCGCAGTGGTGTCTGGTGGATCCGGCCGCGAGCGGGGTCTTCACGGTCCAGAGCGACTCGCCGTGCGCCGCGGCCCAGAGCATGTGCGGCGAGCAGATCGGCGTCGGCGGCGTGGGCTGCGGTGTCGATGCGGTGGACGAGGCCACCTGGGGGCGGATCAAGTCGACCTATCGGGCCGGCGGCAAGTAGCGGCACCCGGTCAGCGGTCGAGTCGCAGACCGAGCCTGGCGGCGTGCGCGCGGAGCGCGCGTACCGCCGCCTGCTCGACCGCGACCGCCAGCTCCGGACACCGTCCCGCCCGGTGGGCCGGGCGGTACTGCCCCATCACGTTCACCCAGGTGACCGGGGAGATCGCGCTCGCCAGCCACTCGAGGATGGCGCGGCTGTCGGCCGCGGAGTCCGGCATCACCAGGTGACGGACCAGCAGGCCGCGCCGGGCGATACCGTCCCGGTCGAGCACGAGATCGCCGACCTGACCGTGCATCGCGCGGATGGCCTGGCGAGCGACCTCCGGGTAGTCCGCCGCTTTCAGGTAGCGGCGGGAGCGCGCGGCGGACCAGAGCTTCAAGTCCGGCATGTAGATGTCGACGACGCCGTCGAGCCAGGCCAGGCTGTCGAGGGCGTCGTAGGCCGAGGTGTTGTAGCAGAGCGGCAGGCGGAGGCCATTCGCGGCGGCGATCGCCACTGCCTCGAGCAGCTGCGGCACGACATGAGAGGGCGTTACCAGGTTCACGTTGTGGCAGCCGCGCCGCTGGAGCTCGAGCATCATGCCGGCGAGCTCACGGGCGGTGACCGGCCGGGCGCCGGCATGCGGCTCCTGGCTGATCGCGTGGTTCTGGCAGAAGACGCAGCGCAGGTTGCAGCTGGCGAAGAAGATGGTCCCCGAGCCACGCCGGCCGCTGAGGCAGGCCTCCTCGCCGTGATGCGGTGCAGCGCTCGCCACCCGCGCTAGGCGCCCGACACCGCAGACGGCAGGCGGCGCTGGCGGTGACGCCGTGCGGTCGACACGGCAGCGCCGCGGGCAGGTCGTGCAGCTGGCCAGCGTGCGCACGGCGGCGCGGGCGCGTCGCTCGAGCTCGCCGCTCGCGGCCAGCGCCAGGTAGGAGGCGGGAGGCCCGGAGGGCGCCGCGCCGCCATGCCGCCGGCTGCCGATCCGCGTCACGGTCTCGCCCCCCGAGTGCCTCGATGTGCCGGGATCCATGCGCACCACGCGTACCACCGGATCGCCCTGCTGTGGCCCGTCTCGAAGCCTAGCACGCCCGGCCGGCTCGCTGGCCCTGGCGCGATGTGCTAGGATGATCGGTCCGCTTGCCATCGCGAGGACGAGAAAGGACTGACGAGCTATGGACGTGGTCATGCCCCAGATGGGGGAGAGCGTTGCCGAGGGCACCATCACCCGGTGGTTGAAGAAGGTCGGCGACACCGTCAAGCGTGACGAGCCGCTGTTCGAGATCTCCACCGACAAGGTGGATGCCGAGATCCCCTCGCCCGGCGATGGCCAGCTCGTCGAGATCCTCCACGACGAGGGCGACACGGTCGAGGTCAACGTCGTGGTCGCCCGGCTCGGCGACGCCGGCGAGCAGCCGGCGGCGAAGCAGGCGGAACCCGAGGACGCGACCGGCGATGGCGACGGCGCCGCGGCCAGGGCGCCGGCGCCTGCGCAGGAGAAGGCCCCGGCGGCGCAGACCCCTGCTGCCCCGGCGGCGCAGGCCCCCGCTGCCCCGGCGGCGCAGACCCCTGCTGCCCCGGCCCCGGCGGCGGCTGCCGATGCCAGCGCCGACGAGCTCAGGCGGCGGCGCTCATCGCCGCTGGTGCGGCGCATCGCCGCCGAGCACGGGATCGACCTCGCGCAGGTCCCCGGCACCGGCAGCTCCGGCCGCGTCACCAAGCAGGACATCATGACCTTCATGGAGCGCGGTGCGGCGGCGGCACCCGCCGCCCCCACCGGTGGCGCCTCCGTCGTCGAGTCCATCCCCGGTCCGGCCTTCGAGTCCGGGGAGGAGACGCACGGCGAGACGATGTCGATCATGCGGCAGAAGATCGCCGAGCACATGGTCATGAGCCGGCGCACGTCGGCGCACGTGACGACCGTGTTCGAGGTCGACTTCACCGCGGTCGATGCGCTGCGCCGGCGCCACAAGGAGCGCTTCAAGGCGGACAACGGCGTCAACCTGTCGATCACCACCTTCATCGCTCGTGCCGCGGTCGACGCACTGCGCGCCTTCCCGATCGTGAATGCGCGGCTCGACGACTCGACCATCGTCTATCACCGCCACGTCAACCTGGGCATCGCGGTGGCGCTCGACTGGGGACTCCTCGTGCCGGTCATCCGGCACGCCGAGGAGAAGAACCTGGTCGGCCTCGCGCGCTCGATCCACGACCTCGCGACCCGGGCGCGCTCGAAGAAGCTCAAGCCGGAGGAGGTGCAGGGCGGCACCTTCTCGATCACCAACCCGGGCATCTTCGGCAGCCTCTTCGGGACACCGATCATCAATCAGCCGCAGGTCGCGATCCTCGGGGTGGGGACGGTCGTCAAGCGGCCGATGGTGATCAGCGCCGAGGACGGCTCCGACACGATCGCCATCCGCACGATGGGTTACCTGAACCTGAGCTTCGACCACCGGCTGGTCGACGGCGCCATCGCCGACCAGTACCTGGCGCACGTCAAGCGGACGCTCGAGGCGGCGCAGTTCCCCGAGCTGGGCAACTAGCTCGACCTCCGGGGGGCAGCGTGGCCCCCGTTGCCGCCCCGGTCGGCCGCCGCCGCTCAGTCGAGCCGCGCGCGGCGCAGCCGGAGCGAGTTCGAGACCACCGACACCGAGCTCATCGCCATCGCGGCCGCCGCGAACATCGGCGGCAGCGTGAACCCGGTCCAGGGCTCGGCCACGCCCGCTGCCAGCGGGATGCCGATCACGTTGTAGACGAAGGCCCAGAAGAGATTCTGGCGGATCGTGCGCAGGGTGCGACGGCTCAGTCGCACCGCCGTCGCGACGCCCCCGAGATCGTCGCGAACCAGCGTCACGTCCGATGCCTCCTTGGCGATGTCGGTGCCGGTGCCGATGGCGATGCCGAGATCGGCCTCGGCCAGGGCCGGCGCGTCATTGATGCCGTCACCGACCATGGCGACCACCTCGCCACGCGCGCGCCGGTCGCGAATCGCCTCCACCTTGCCGGCCGGTCGCACGCCGGCGACGACCGCGTCGATGCCGAGCTGCCTGGCGATGGCGGCCGCGGTCTCCGGGCGGTCGCCGGTGAGCAGGGTGACCTGCATGCCGAGCGGGCCGGTCAGCTCGGCGATGGCCGGCCGCGCCTCCGGGCGCGGCGGGTCGAGGAGCCCCAGCACCAGCCGCGGCGTGCCGTCGATCGCCACCGCCACCGGCGTATGACCGTTCGCGGCGACCTCGGCCACCCGCGCCGCGAGCCCGGATCCCGCCAGCTCGACCCCCGCGCTCTCGAGAAAGGGCACGGTGCCGGCGATCACCCGCCGGCCCCCGACCGTGGCCTGCACCCCGCCCCCCGCCATCGCGACGAAGTCCTCCGGCTCGGGAACGGTGACCCCGCGCTCGCGCACGCCGTCGACGATCGCCCGCGCCAGCGGGTGCTCGGAGCGGCGCTCGGCGGCGGCGACGTCGCCGAGCCAGGCGTCGCGCCGCGCCTCTGGGGCGGCCGGCGGATCCTCCATCGCCGCCGCCTCCTCCACCCACTCCACCAGCTCGAGCCGCGGCGCGCCGCGGGTCACGGTGCCGGTCTTGTCGAGCATGACGGTCGTCACGCGACCCGCCTGCTCGAGCACCGCGCCACCCCGGAGCAGGATGCCGAGCTCGGCGCCGCGGCCGGTGCCGACCAGGATGGCGGTCGGCGTCGCCAGCCCCAGCGCGCAGGGACAGGCGATCACCAGCACCGCGACGAAGTGGGTCACGCCGGCCTGCACGCCGGCCGCTGTGAGCCAGGCGAGGCCTGCGAGCAGCGCCACCAGGATGACTGCCGGTACGAAGACCGCGGCCACCCGGTCGGCGAGCCGCTGCACCGGGGCCTTCGAGCCCTGTGCCTCACGCACCAGGCGGATGATCTGTGCCAGCGTCGTGTCGCTGCCGACGCGCGTCGCCCGCATCCGGAAGCTGCCGGTCCTGGCGACCGTCGCGCCGATCACCGGCTCCCCGGGGCCACGATCGACCGGCATCGACTCGCCGGTCACCATCGACTCGTCGAGCGTCGCGCTGCCCTCCGTGACGCGGCCGTCGACCGGCACGCGTCCGCCGGGACGCACCTCGACCAGGTCGCCCACCACCAGCCGGTCCACCGGTACCTGCTCGACCTGACCATCTTCCGGTCGCACGCGCCACGCCGCCTCCGGTCGCAGGTCCATGAGCCGGAGGATCGCCTCCGAGGTGCGGGCACGGGCGCGTGCCTCGAGCAGGCGCCCGAACACGACGAGCGTCACGATCATCGCGGCCGAGTGGTAGTAGACCTCGGAGGGTCCGGCCGGTGGCCGCAGCGTGACGAGCAGGCTG
>JASFRE010000313.1:0-5820 GCA_050115055.1 Candidatus Eiseniibacteriota bacterium
CCGGCTGTACGAGACCGAGTCGCACGCGATCACGGTCTCCCTGGAGCGCCCGGACGCGGGTGCTGCGGGAACCCTGCGCGGTCAGCTGATCCCCCGGAGCGGCGAGATGCTGCCGGCCGGCTGCCGCGCCTATCTGGGATCGCCGTCGGGCCTCGTCGAGTGCGGGCTCGATCCGCTGGGCGGGTTCGCCTTCGATCGGGTGCCCGCGCCACCGCTCGACCTGGTCCTCGTCGTCGGCTCCCGGTTCGCATCGATCGGCTCGCTCGCGGACCTCGAGCCACGCGCTCCTCTGGATCCCCAGTGACGAGCGACCATTCCTGGGGCGAGGCGGAGCCGGCGGCGCTGCTCGAGCGGCTTGCGGAGCTCGACGCCCCGCCCAGCGCCGAGATCGCCGAGCTGGTGTGGCAGCGTGCGGCGGGGCAGCGCCTGGCCGCGCCCGCGATGTTCCTTGATCTGGCCACGGCGTTGTTGCGCGTCGTCGAGCCGGGCTGCGACCCCGGCGCGGAGGCGCCGTCCTTCCCCGCAGCCCCCGCCGTCTCGCCGGAGGCCGGTACCGCACGGGTGCGGGCGATCGCCTGGTGCTGCTACGCCGAGGCGGCCAACGCCGGCGGACACATCGCCCGCGCGATCCGCGCCTACGACCGGGCCACGGCCCACGCCACGATCGCGGGGTGCGTCGATCTGACCGGACGCATCCTCGTCGGTCGCGTCCATGTGCTGTCCCTGGCGGGACGCGCCGACGAGGCGGAGGTCCTCTTCCAGCAGGCCGCGCGCCTGCTGGAGGACGGTGGCGACACGATCCTGCTCGCCAAGCTGTTCACCAACCGCGGCAACGCCTTCTACCAGCAGGACCGCTACGCGCCGGCGTTCGACGCCTACGCGCACGCCGCTCGTTTGCTCGGCGAGGCGGCCCCCGACGACCCGACGCGCGGGGTCGTGCTGCTCAATCAGGCGATCGCGGCCGTCAAGCTCGAGCGGGTAGGCGACGCGCGGCGCCTCTACGCGGACGCCGAGGCCGTCGGCGAGACGCTGGGGCTCACGCGCCTCACCGCCTTCGCGCTCTACAACCGCGCGCTGCTCGAGCAGGGAACGGGCGACTACCGCCGCGCCCTCACGCTCCTCGAGCGCGCCGGCGACACGTTCGACAACCTCGGCACGAGCGACATGGTGGCGGCGGTGACCTTGGCCCGTGCCGAGATCCACCTCGAGCTCGGCATGCCGGGGGTAGCGGTCTCCCTCGCCGAGGCGGCCGCCCGGGTCTTCGCCAGCGAGGGGATGGAGCTCGATGCCGAGCTGGCGCGCACCGCCGCCGCGCGCAGCCATGCCCAGCTCGGCGACCACGATCGCGCCCACGCCCTGCTGCGGGAGATCCTCGGTGCATTCGAGACGCGCGGCAACCGTCCCCGCCAGGCGCTGACTCACCTCTACGTCGCCGAGGCGGCTCTCGAGTGCAACCGGGCGGAGGAGGCTCTGGCTGCGGTCGAGCGGGCGCTCGCGGGCTTCACCGAGCTCGGCATGAGACGCTGGATGGCGCACTGCCGCGTCCTCGGCGCTCATGCCCTGCTGGTGCTCGGCGCGCCCGGCGCCGCCGAGTCGATGCTGCGTCCGCTGCAGCATCGTTCCCAGACCCTGCCGCTGACCGAGCGCCAGGCGCTGTGGGCGGTCGCCGGGCGCACCGCTCTGGCATCGGGACGGCGCGCGCTGGCGCGCCGCCGGCTCGAACGCGCGGCACGTCTGCTCGAGGCGGCACGCCGGTTGATTCCCGGCACCGAGTACCGGGCGCGCGCGTTTGCCGCGCAGGTGCGCGTCTATCACGATCTGGTGGCCCTCGAGCTCGAGCGGCCTCGCCTGCCGGCGCTTCTCGGCTACACCGAACGCGCACGCGGCCGCGGCTTTCGCGACTTGATCGCGCGCCCGACCGGCACCGGGGCGGTGGTCGACGACGAGCGGCGTCTGCGACTGGGCACGTTGACGCGGCGCCTGGAGGCGGCTGAGCTCGACGATGAGGCCGGGCAGGGATCGGTCGATGTCGAGGCCCTGCGCCGGCAGGTCATCGACCTCGAGCGCGAGCTGGTGACGGCATGGCGTCGTTCGGGCGAGCGGGAGGATCGTGCGCCGGAGGAGTCGCTGGACGTCGACCTCGATCGGATCCTGGCGGCGCTCCATCCCGAGGAGGCGCTGATCACCTACTTCGTCACCGGCGAGCGGATCGTCGCCGCCGTGCTCGGCGCCGGACGGCGCGGTCTCGTGGTCCTGCCGAGCACATCGACCGAGGTGCGGAAACGGCTCGAACAGGTCCGCTTCCAGCTCGACTCGGCGCTCATGATGACGCGGCGTGCCGGCGCCAACCTCGCCTTTCTCAGGCGCTCGGCGGATGCCGCACTGACCGACCTGTACGGAGCGCTGCTGGCCCCGGTCGAGGACCTCCTGCCGCCACGCGGTCGCCTGACGGTGGTGCCGCACGCCTTTCTTCACGGCGTGCCGTTCGAGGCGTTGCACGACGGCACGGGCTACATCGACACCCGGTGGGTGGTCGCGCGCTCGCCGCTCGTCGACCAGGTCGGGCGCCGCGCGAGCGTACCGCAAGCGACTCGACCGGTCCTGGTCGCCGGGACCGTGCGCACCGGACCCGCTGCGGTCCGTGACGAGCTGCGTGCAGTCGCCGCTTGCTACGCGCCCGGCGAGTGCGAGATCGTCGAGGACCCGACCACCGCCGGGTTGCTCGAGCGCCTCACCGCCGCGCGCCTGGTGCACGTCGTGTCCCATGGCGCGCATCGTACCGACAACCCGCTGCTCTCGCGACTGACGACCGACGACGGCGCCGTCTTCCTGGCCGATGTGCTCGGCAGGCGTCTCGATGCCGAGCTCGTCGTGCTCAGCGCGTGCGGCACGGGGCAGGTGTTCAGCGGCGAGGGGGAGGACCTGCACGGCCTCGCACTCGCCTTCCTCGCCGCCGGCGCGCGCCGTCTGGTCGCGAGCCTGTGGCGCATCGACGACCCGGCGACGGTGGCGCTGATGGCGGCGTTCCACCGGCGGATCGCCGCTGGCGGGACCGACGTCGCCACGGCACTCGCCGCGGCGGCACGCGACGTGCGCGGACGCTGGGATCACCCCTTCTTCTGGGGTGGGTTCTGTCTGTATGGTGGATGAGCACTCGCAGGCGCCCGGCTGCTTCTGGTGAGGCGGGATCACAGGGCCGACACGCGGGCAGATGAACGATGAGATGGTCAGGATCCGACAGAGGCTCCCCTGAGTCTGCGGGCCGGGTCGCGACGGGCGCCGCGGTCCCCCGGCTCGCCAGCGCGCTCCTGCTGGCGCTGGTTGCCGGCGGTGCGTGGTCATCGCTGGCCGCCGCCGGGTCGCCGCTGCTGCCGACCAGCTGGGGGTGGACCGCGGCCATGGGCTACGAGCGGCTCGGTGGTGGGGAGGACGCCGATACCGCCGATCCCGTTGCCGGGACCGGACCGCCCCGCTTCTGGTTCACCGAGCCGCGCGACGGGGTCGGCGCCCTCCAGTTGTGGGTGCGCTGGAAACAGCGCCCCATCGGCAGGCTGCGCAGCCACGTGATCCTCGAGTACGAGCGCCAGCAGTGGATCGAGGGCAACGTCCTGTCGCGCAACGTCTACGGGCTCGAGCTCCGCCAGGAGATCACCCGGCGCGACCGTCTCGAGCTCGAGATCGAGTACACCCCCCAGGTCTACGTGACCCACCGATCGGATGACGACGCCCCGCCAGGGGCACCCGAGTTCCGTCCCGACGCCTACGAGCAGGTCGAGTGGGCCCTCGGCCACAGGCACCGCTGGGGACGCGGCATCGACACCACGGTCCATGCCGAGTACACGATACGCACCGAGACCGAGTGGTTCCGGGAACGCGACCGCAAGCGATGGGGTGGCGGGCTGGAGCTGGACACGCCGTTGTGGGCCGGCCTGCGCGCCAACCCCGAGTACACCTACCGCGTCAACCGTGCGCGCAACGAGCCCGATCTCGGCAAGGACATCTCCTACCGGGAGCACGTCATCGACCTGACGGTATCGCGACGGAACGACTGGCCGGGAGGACCCTGGGAGCTCGACCTGATCACCCGCTGGAAGCTGCGCAACTATACGACCGACGACGTCGACGATCAGCGGCGGTTCGGCCGCAGCGACCGCTGGTCGAGCTGGCAGGTGCGCGTCCGGCGGCCGCTGGGAGCCTGGACGCCCTTCGTCGTCTGGAAGAAGTCGGGACGCGACGTCAGCGTTCCCGAGGAGGACCTGCTGGACGACTTCACCGACATCGCCCGCGACCTCGTCCAGCTCGGCGTCGAATGGCGATGGGAACGTGACGACTGACGGTGGACCGCGCGGCGCGGCACCCGGAGCGGTTCGCCACGCGTGACCACGAGCGTGCCGGCGTCCTCGCCTCCGCTTCCCCCGCGTGCCGGTCGGATGGTGGGTCGGTCATGAGGCCCTCCGACTCGACATCCCGATGGCAGGATTCAGCGGCCCGCCGGCACGATCCGCGTATCCTCTGCGGGCTCCGCCGGTTCCGGCCCGCGGCGTCGTGGTCGGCCCTTTCCCGGATCGCAGGTCCGTAGCCGATGGTCCCAAGGGCAGATGCCGGAGATGCGGACGGGACGGGAGCCAGGGCGTCGTGCTGCCCGCCCCGGCGAGCTCTCGTCACCGGCGGTTCCGGTGTGTGGCATGGATTACACTGATGCTCGCCATTCGGGAGGAGATTGCATGGACTCGCCGGTTCCCGCTCCGATCCAGCTGGACCAGGGGCAACTGCGACGGGAGATTCAGAAGGAGTATCGCGAGGTCGCTCTCGACCCCGATCGTGGCTTCCACTTCCACACGGGGCGACGGCTGGCATCGATCGTCGGCTACCAGGAGGCGTGGCTCGATGCGGTGCCCGAGACGGTCGTCAGGTCCTTCGCCGGCACCGGCAATCCGTTCAGCATCCGACCTCTGCATGTTGGCGAGCGCGTCGTCGATCTCGGTTGCGGCGCCGGCATCGACAGCTACATCGCCGCCGGCATGGTCGGCGAGCGCGGCGCCGTCATCGGCATCGACATGACCGATGAGATGCTGGAGCGAGCCGAGCAGGGCAAGGCGTCAGGCAGCTGGCCGCAGCTCGAATTCAAGCAGGGCGTGCTCGAGGAGTTGCCGATCGAGGATGGCTGGGCCGACGTCGTGATCTCGAACGGCGTCGTGAACCTCTGTCCCGACAAGGGCCGGGTCTTCGCCGAGATCGCTCGCGTGCTCAAGCCCGGCGGTCGCATCCAGATCGGTGACATCCTGGTCGCCCGTCCGGTCTCGGAGACGGCCAAGCAGGACATCGCACTCTGGACCGGGTGAATCGCCGGCGCTCTGCTGGAAGCAGAGCTCGAGGCGGTCGTCAGCTCGGCGGGCTTCGCACGCTTCTCGATCACCTGGCGGGCGCCGGTCTTCGACGGCGCGCCGCAGAGCTCGAGCGCGGCGAAGTTCGGCACCGTCGGGATCAACTACACGGCGGTCAAGCCGGGCTGAGCGCGGTCGCCGGGGCCACCGAGCCGGAGACCGGGCGGGGAGAAGGCGCGGGCGCGGCGCGGTCGCCCGCCGATCAGCGCAGGCCGATCGAGGTCATCACGGCGATCGACTCGTTGTGCGCGCTGGCATTGACGCCATCGCCGACGACGTCCGTGAGCCCCCGGGAGTAGCGCACGTCCACCCCGAGTGTCTTCCCACCGAGCGCGAAGTCCAGGCCGCCACCGACCACCAGACCGAGGTCGATTCCGCCGACCTGGTCCTTGACGTCGACATCGACGCTGGTGTCGTCGCCTTCGAACTTCGAGCG
>JASFRE010000314.1:0-5765 GCA_050115055.1 Candidatus Eiseniibacteriota bacterium
CCAGACCAGGCGCCGGCGCGCCAGACGCGCACCGTCGACCCGGCGACGGGCGGCGGCACCCGAGAGCGCGGTGATCAGGCGGCTGCGCGGTGTGCCGTGCAGGTCGAGCACGAGGTCGTAGCGCGCGGCACGCACGCGGCGCGCCAGGGCGAGATCGGCGGCGAGGCCGCGCCGGCCGGGGTCCGGCGTCAGGACCCGTGTCACCGCCGGGTGGCGGGCCACGAAGGCGTCGTACGGTGGACGCGTCAGCACGTCGAGCCGCGCCGCCGGCCAGGTGCGGGCCGCCAGCTCGAGCGCCGGCAGGGTGAGCAGCACGTCGCCGAGGGCGCCGAGGCGGATGGCCAGGATGCGGGACGGGGATCGATGGCTCACTTGAGGTCGCTCACGGCGGCACGCTCACTCCCCGCCCGCCGCTCGCGGCACCGCCGGGATGCCGTCCGGCTCGAGGGCGAGCCCCTGGCTGGCCGCCGCCTCCAGACCGTAGAGGCGCGCGTAGGCCCCGCCGCGCGCCAGGAGGCTCTCGTGGTCACCCTCCTCGACCAGGTGACCGCCATCGAGAACGACGATCCGATCGGCGGCGCGGATCGTGGTCAGCCGGTGCGCGATCACCAGCACCGTGCGTCCCTCGAGCAGGCGGGCGATCGCCTTCTGCACGAGTCGCTCCGACTCCGCGTCCAGCGCCGAGGTGGCCTCGTCGAAGATGAGGATCGGCGGGTCCTTGAGAATGGCGCGCGCCAGCGCCAGGCGCTGGCGTTGGCCGCCGGAGAGGAGGATGCCGCGATCACCGATCACGGTGTCGTAGCCGTCCGGCAGCGCGTCGATGAAGCCGTCGGCGTGCGCGGCGCGCGCCGCCGCCTGCACCGCGGCGCGCGACATCGCCCCGTCACCGTAGGCGATGTTGTTGTGCACGCTGTCGTTGAAGAGAATGACGTCCTGGGTGACGACGCCGATCTGCCGTCTCAGATCGGCGAGCCTGAGATCGCGCAGATCGACCCCGTCGAGTGTCACCCGCCCCGCGGTCGGATCGTGGAAGCGCGGGATCAGATCGGCGAGGGTCGACTTGCCAGCTCCGGAGGAGCCGGCCAGCGCCAGCACCTCGCCGGCCCGGAGCTCGAGATCGATGCCATCGAGCACCGGCCGTCCGGATTCGTAAGCGAACGACACGTTCTCGAACCGGATCGCGTCCTGGATGCCGTCGACCGGCTTTGCCCCGGGACGCTCTCCGATGCGCGGTGTCAGGTCGAGCACGTCGAAGATGCGGCGAGCGGCCGCGATCCCCTGCTGCAGCTCGGCGTTGATGCCGGCCAGCTTCTTGATCGGCCGGATCATGGCGATCATGGCCACGAGGAACAGGAAGAATCGATCGGGGCTGAGTGCCCGCTCGATCAGGATCAGGTGGCCGCCGTAGAAGACCACCGCCACGGCGGCCAGCATGCCGAGGAACTCGGAGCTCGGGCTCGACACCGCCCAGTAGCGGCGCAACCGCACGAAGGCCAGGTAGACGCGCTGCGACGCCCCGCGAAAGCGCGTGACCTCGAAGGGCTCCATGGCGAAGGCCTTGACCACGCGGATGCCGCCGAGGGTCTCGGCGAGAATCGAGGTCAGGTCGGCCATGCGCTCCTGGGTACGCGTCGAGCTGCGCCGGAGCTTGCGACCGAGGACGACGATGAGGAGGGCGCTCGGCGGGATGACGGCGATCGAGACCAGCGCCAGGCGCCAGCTGACCCAGAACACCCAGAACAGGCTGACGAGGACCAGCAGGCTGTCGCGCACGCCGATGAACAGCGCCGCCGTCACCGCGGCGCGGACCAGGTTGACGTCGTTGGTGACCCGGGAGATGAGCTCCCCCTGCCGGCGGTGGTGGAAGAACGCGAGCGACAGCCGCGTCAGCTGCCCGAAAAGTCGGTTCCGGAGATCGCGCATCACCGCCTGCTCGATGATCCCCACCATGAGCTGCCAGATGAAGGCCACCAGCCCCTTCAGCAGGAAGACGACGACGATCAGCACACAAATGCGGGTGAGCGCGGTCATCGGTGGCGCCGCGTAGAGCTCCCGCTCGATGAACGCCTGGAGACGCGCCAGCGGCGCCTCGAGCCAGCCGCCGGCCGGCAGCATCTCCCCGACCGCGGGGGCCAGGACGTCGAACGTCGAGCCGCCCGCGCCGCCGGCCGCGGCGTCGGCGCCACCGTCCGCCGGCCCGCTCGCCGCCTCCGCCGGCCCGCTCGCCGCCCCCGCCGGCCCGCCGGCGACACCCGTCGTGCCGGCCGCCGCCTCGACCCCGGTCGTGTCACCCGCCGACGCGCTGCCGCGCACGATCAGGGCGTGGGTGAGCGGCGAGATCATGCCGATCGAGACGCCCTCCAGCAACGCATAGAGTGCCGTGACCAGGATGGTCGCGGCGAGCAGCCGCACGTAGGGACGCAGGGTCTGGAGCAATCGCAGGTAGAGTCGCATGGTCGATCGATGGCCGGCTCGCGACGGCCCGGGGGAAGGTGACGCGCCCGGATTCAGAAGCTCGAGTCCTCGAGCCCGGTCTCGAGATCGAAGGCGGCCTGGTCGAAGTCCTCGCGACGATCCTCGTCGCGCTTCCCGAGCACGCCGCAGTCGATCAGGTTGAACACGATATCACCGAACTGGGCGCTGTGCTCGATGCCCCAGTGGTGAAACACCTCGCGGGTGAGTGGCCCGTAGAGCGCCAGGCCGTAGTCGCGGATGCCCGCGAGCAGCTCCGCCGCCGTCACGTGCCCCTCGCGGTGGCTCCGCTGGATGGTGATGGAGAGCGCCTCGAGCACGAAACGGTAGGCATCGAAGCGGTAACGTGGGTCCCGTTCGAGAAGGGCCTCGATCGTCTGCTCGGTTTCCTGATCCACGTGGACTCCGGGACGGCCGTCGCGACGACCGCCTCAATCTCCCTCGAGCGCCGGCGCGGCGAGGAATCGCTCGCCGCAGATCAGCGTGTCGCGGCGCCAGCGCACGTCGTCACGCTCCGGATGGTCGACGTTCCAGTGCAGACCGCGTGACTCGAGCCGCCAGCATGCCGAACGGATGATGAGTCCGGCCAGCAGCCCGAGGTTGCGGAGCTCCACGAGATCCGGGTCGAGCACGTAGTCACGATAGCACTGTTCGATCTCGTCGCGCAGCAGGGCAATACGGCGCTCGGCGAGCTCCAGGCGGCGGTCGTTGCGCACGATCCCGACGTAGTCCCACATGAGGCGGCGCACCTCGTCCCAGGTGTGGTCGATGGTGACCGGATAGCTCGGGCGACCGGCCGGGCCCGGCTCCCAGGGACGGACACGCGGCTGCTCGGGACGCATGGCGAGGATCTCGCTGGCGACCCGCGCCGCCCGGCGCGCGAACACCACCGCCTCGAGGAGCGAGTTGGACGCCAGGCGGTTGGCGCCGTGCAGGCCGGTCATCGCCACCTCGCCGACCGCCAGCAGACCCGGTAGCGACGTCGATGCACGGGCGTCGGTCACCACCCCGCCGCACTGGTAGTGCGCGGCCGGCACCACCGGGATCGGTTCCGAGGCGATGTCGACACCGAGCTCGTCGAGGCGCCGGGCGATCATCGGGAAGCGCTGACGCACGCGCTCGCCATCGAGGTGGGTCAGGTCGAGCCAGACGTGAGGATCGCCTCGCCGCTTCATCTCGTGGTCGATGCTCCGGGCGACGATGTCCCGCGGCGCCAGCTCGGCATCCGGGTGCTGCGCCGGCATGAAACGCTCGCCGTCCAGGTTGCGCAGGACGCCACCCTCGCCCCGCAGCGCCTCGGAGATCAGGAACGAGCGCGCCTCCGGATGGAAGAGACAGGTCGGATGGAACTGCACGAACTCGAGGTTGCCGACCACCGCTCCCGCCCGGTGGGCGATGGCAACGCCGTCCCCGGTGGCGATCGTCGGATTCGAGGTGAACTGGTAGACGCGCCCCGAGCCGCCGGTGGCGAGCACGGTGACGCTCGCCACCACCGGCTCGATGACGTGCGTCGCGTTGTCCATCACGTAGGCACCCCAGCAGCGCTCGGGGGCGGCCGGGTGGATCCGTGACTCGAGGATCAGGTCGACGGCCATCCGGTGTTCGAAGAGGCGGATGCGCGGGTTGGCCGCCACCGCATCGAGCAGGGCACGCTCGATCTCGCGCCCCGTGGTATCGGCGGCGTGCAGGATGCGACGCCGCGAGTGCCCGCCCTCCCGGCCCAGGGCGTAGGCGCCGTCCTGCCGGCGGGTGAACGCGACGCCGGTGCGGATCAGCGAGTGCACGCACTCGGGCCCCTCGCGGACGACGAGCTCGACCGTGTCGCGATGGCAGAGGTGGTCGCCGGCGCGCAGCGTGTCGGCGATGTGCAGCTCGACCGAGTCGGTGGCGCTCATGACCGCCGCCAGACCGCCCTGCGCGTAGTTCGTGTTGGACTCGGAGTCCTCCTTCTTGGTGATGATGATGACCTCGCCGTCCCGGGCGCATTGGAGTGCCACGCTCAGGCCGGCGATGCCCGAGCCGATCACCAGCACGTCGGTCTTGAGCATCGTGGGCTCCTTGGCTGCTTCCGCATGGGCTGCCACCGGCGCCGCGCACGCCGCCGCCGGCCGGAGCGCAGTATAGCGCCGTGGCCGGCGGAACGCGGGACACGGGACGCCGGACATCGAACACGGGATACGGGATACCGCGCGATGGGCGCCAGGCGCCGGACGGCCGCATGCCGGCGGCGTCAGGCGCGCGACGTCCGGCCCGGCGGCCGGGTGGCGAGGACCGACGCCACCGCCTCCTCCAGCCCCGGCGCCCCCACCACCGGCTCGAGCTCGACCAGGGCGACCGCGAGCGGCACCGGGGCCGACCAGACCGCGGCGAGGCGCGGCGCGTCCTTCATCGTCGTGACGACGCGCCGCGCCGCCAGCCGTGCGGCATCCTCGCCGAGCGACGCCGCCTCGCGCGGCGTGTAGACGTGATGATCACCGAAGATCCGATGATCGCACACCTCGAGACCGGCGGCGCGGGCGCTCGCCTCGAAGCGCCCGGGCCGCGCGATGCCGGAGACGAGGAGCACCGGACCGCTCGGTGGCGGCGGTTCGGGCGGCGACGACGGCGTGCCGGGGACGCCGCCGGACCGCAGCGCCGACGGGACGCCGGCGGTCACGGGCCGGACGCCGCACCAGCGGGTCCGTGCCACCACGCACGGCACGCCGGGCGCCCAGCGCGCGACCACCTGCCGCGCAACGTCGCTCGCCGCCGCGGCGTCACCGGGCACCGCCGAGTCGCCGGCGGTCACCACCACGAGGTCGGCACGTGCCAGCGCGCGGGGTGGCTCGCGTAGACGCCCGGCCGGCAGGAGCCTGCCGCCACCGAGCGGATCGGCGGCGCTCACCGTCACGATGTCGAGGTCGCGAACCAGCCGCCGGTGCTGGAAGCCGTCGTCGAGCACCAGCACGCCGCCGTCGAGATGCGGCGCCAGGGCGCGCGCCGCCCGGTGCCGGTCGGGATCGATGCCGAGCGCCAGCCCCGGGTGACGCGCCGCCAGCATCCAGGGCTCGTCGCCAATTCGTTCCCACGGCGGCAATCCGGTGGATGTCACGCCGGGCAGCAGGTAGCGCGGACGACGGTCGCGCCGGCCGTAGCCGCGGCTGAGCACCGCGCAGGGCACGCCGCCGGCCAGGAGGTGCGCGACCAGCCAGTCGACGAGCTGCGTCTTGCCGGTGCCGCCGACCGTCAGGTTGCCGACGCTCACGACTGGCAGCGGCGCGCGCTCGGCCACCAGCAGGCGGTTGCCGTAGAGC
>JASFRE010000315.1:0-5757 GCA_050115055.1 Candidatus Eiseniibacteriota bacterium
GCCGAGACGCCCAGGATCCAGATCGTCGGCGAGATCACTGCAGTCGAGAGTCGCATGCCGGGTTCCTTCCAGGTCGCGCCTCCGCGCGACGCGATGCCTCGGTCGGTGCCTCCGGCACGTCCTATGGGGCGGGCATCGCGCACGCGCCCGCTGCTCTTAGACGCGGATGCTGGCCGTCCTGATACAGCCAGGCTGGCGTGGGGAGGGTCAGAAGACGGAGGCGACACCGAAGATCAGGTCCCGGCTGGCGATCGTGTTCTTGCCGTCGACCACCCATCGCGCGCCGACCTCGAGCGTGAACGTTGCCTCGCGGTCCAGCGGCCAGGACAGCTCGGGGCCGACCTTGACGAAATCCTCCTCGCGACTGGTGAGCTCGGGGGCGATCGCAGGATCGAGATGCCGAGCGCCGCGGCTGTCGACGCCCTCGAGCTTGACCCGGAGCCACGCGCCGGCGCCGAAGCCGGCGCTCTCGCCGGGGCCCACGCCGAGCTCGACGAGGTAGTCCACGTCGTCGGCGAGATCCCCGCGCCATCGATAGCCGACCTCGCCCGACAGGTAGCCCGGGAACGGACGCGGCCAGCCCCCCGATGCGACGATGCGCAACCGTCCGTCGACGGCGCCGGTCCCCAGCGGCGGCGTGTCGTCCGACCGGTAGCCGGTCGGCAGCTTGACGCCGGCGATGACGGCAGTGAGCACCGGTCCGGCCCGGAGCGCTCCGAGACGGGCGTCGACCTGGAGGTCCGCAAGCCCCGCCGTGCTGACGTCGATGCTCGTGTCGTCCCGGACTGTGATGCGCTTGAGCGACGTGGCCAGAACGACGTCGAGGTGACGGAGCAGCCCGAGCTCCGTGTAGACGGCGATCCCGGCATCGTTGAAGTGTCCGTCCGCCGGCATCGCCGTGGAGCCGCCGTCGGCACCGAGGCGCTCATCGGCGTGGACCCAGACGACGGCCACCTTGGCATAGCCGTGACCGGGACCGCGCATCCAGGCCCCAGCCCGGGCCGGATGGACATCGATCGACCCCACGAGGAGCACCGTGGCGAACGTGGCTATGAGAAGGAAGGACCGCGGCACCTCGTGCTCCTGCAAGGCGGCTCGCAACACTCTGGTCACACCGACCTCCTGCAACATCCGGCGCCATCGAGACGCCGCTGCGTGTCACGTTCATCCTGGTCCATCCTAGCATGCGGGACGAGATCGATCGTCTCGTGCAGAACGCCGGCACGGCGGCAGAGGCACACTCCGTCGTTCCGGTCCCCCGCGGCAATACCCGACAATCTCCATGCATTGCCACCCCCGGCGGTGGGACCTCTTGATGTGCCGCCCCCCTCTCCCGCATCCGCGCCGTGCTCTCGATTCTCTGCAGCGGCTCGGATGCCCCGTCTGCAGATGCTCCATGACGCGTCAGTCATTCGCCCCCAATCTGCCCCTGTCTGTCATTCTGCTCACACTGCACAGCTCGCCCGCATCGGCACAGGTCAATCCCGTGCAGATCAACCCGCTCCCGGGTGCCCATGAGTGGACCGCGATCCTCGGTGCCGCCGACATGGACGGCGTTCCGGCCGACGAGATCGTGCTGATCAACGAGGACTCGCAGCTCGTGATCGTCGACTCCGCCAACGGCGAGTTCCAGTTCGACAGCGAGCCCTACAATTGGGTCGACGTCTACGTCCCCAACCCGGTCGGTAGCACCACGCGCATCAGTTTCTCGCTGGCCGCGGCGGGGTGGACGGCCGTCCAGATCTACGATGTCCAGGGCCGCCACGTGCGTGCGCTAGTCGATCGTGAGATGACCACGGGAGAGCACTCCTTGGTCTGGGACGGCACGGACGACGCGGGCCGCGACGTGTCCGCCGGCACCTACTCCTGCGAGCTGGATACCGACCGCCGGCGCGCAGCGGGCAAGGCGCTTGTGCTGTGGTACAAGCAGACCTACCGGTGCCGGGCCACTCGCGGTAGCATGGCGCCCACCGGTCCGCGCCCCGGCGCCGCATGCGCCGCCCTGCACTCGCCGCCCGCACTGCCGGCGCGGCGGCAACGCGGCGCCAACGCCACGGCACCTGGAGCGGACCACCCACCGCAACGCTCGCGAGGGCGAGGGAGAACCGGATCATGCGCGAGATCCTGCCGGGCATCCGGCACTGGACGGTCAAGCACCCGAAGATCGGGGTCGAGGTCAGTTCCTACCAACTGGTCGACGAGGGCGTGCTCCTCGACCCGCTCGTCCCGGCCGAGGGGCTGGACGCCTTCGCCGACGCCCCCCCGGCCCACATCCTGCTGACCAACCGCCACCACTACCGGGACAGCGGCGCGTTCGCCGAGCGTTTCGGCTGCACGATCCGCTGCATCGAGAGCGGCATGCACGAGTTCACCAAGGGCGAGCCGGTCCAGCCGTTCCGGATCGGCGACCCGCTGCCCGGCGGCCTGATCGCGCACGCGGTCGGCGTCATCTGCCCCGACGAGACCGCCATCTTGATCCCGCGGGGGGACGGCGTGCTGGCCGTTGCCGACGGCGTCGTCAGACGTGGCGACAGCCCGCTCGGCTTCGTGCCCGACGAGTACCTGGGCGACGACGCCGAGGCAATCAAGCGAGGACTCCGGAAAGCCTACCGCGACCTGCTCGATCTCGAGTTCGATCACCTGCTCCTGGCACACGGCGATCCATGGATCGGCGGCGGCAAGCAGGCACTCCGGGAATTCACGCAGGGCTGAGCAGAGACCGGCGGGGAACGGCGCGGCGCGCGGGCGGCGAGCCCGGTCGACTCCGGGCGGCGGGGAGTGACCGGGATCACCGCGGACGGCCGGCAGGCCGCGTTGCATGTCATGCGCGGCGCGTTGACCTGCTGCGCGCGGCTCACACCTAGTGCCAGGCTGCCTTGATCGCCCCCCAGGTCGACGGCTCGACCGGTGTCGCCATGTCGGTCGTCAGGCGCTGGTGGTAGATCGCCTGGTCGTTCACCAGGCTCTGGAAGCTCTGCGGCAAGGGGTCGAAGCCGGTCGCGTAGCCGTGCGTGTGCGCACCGAAGGAGGTCGGCTGCTCGTCACCAGTGCCGTAGTAGTAGGTGAGCGTCCCGCTGAACGAGACGGCGATGATGTAGTGGAAGCCGGCATCGAGCGCAATCGCCAGTGGACCGCTCGAGTACCAACCCGCCCCGGTACCGGTGACGACCTCCGAGTCCCGGTAGACCTCGGTGTAGGTGCCGAACTCGACCGGGGAGTCGAAGACGTAGTAGGTCAGCGTCTGCGTGCTGGTGAAGCTGAGCCAGAACTCGGCCTCGGTCAGCACGACGCTCGTGTCGACGCGGTAGGAGTTGCCCTTGGCCCTCCCGGTGTTGGTTGCCGGGTTCGCGGTGCTGCCGACGATGTCCACGGTCGCGACCCCGTCGCCGGCCGGGTTGGCAGGCACCGTCGCGAGGACCAGGCTGGTCGGGACGCCGTCGAGCGGCAGGTCGGAGGTGCCCTCCTGCCCCGCTCCCTGGGCAAGGGCCAAGGTCGGGCAGACGAGGGCGAGGGCGATCAGGAATGGTAACGGTGGGTGGTTCATGGCTTGCTCCTCCCTGGAGACAGGATGCGGTGGAGACCCGTCGGAGCCGCCCTGCTAACAGCATCATCCTTGCGGCCCGCGACGTCAATCCCCGACCGCCGGCCGCGCCCGGGCCACCTCGGGGCCGGCGAGGCTTCGTTGCGCCTCTCCGATCGGCACCGCGCCGGGTGCAGGGCGGCGCCCCGCCGCGCCGCCCGCGTGACCGGCCACTCGCCCGGCCCACCCACGCGACGCTGCCGCCGTCGCCGCCGGCCCGCAACGGCGCTTTGATATTGCGTTCTGGCGGCGTGATGCTAGCCTCTTCCGGCCGGTGAAACGACCTGGGGACCTACAACCCATGGGGATGGAACGCGATGAGTGACAAGACAGCGGATCTGGCAGGACCGGGCGTCAGCACCTACCCGGAAGTCGAGAAGATCCTGCCCACCGATTACAAGCCGCTCCTGCCGCCGAAGGACCGGATGAAGGCTCTCTTCAAGATCAAGAACTTCATCGAGGAGAACCTCTGCAAGGAGCTCAACCTGTTCATGGTCCAGGTGCCGCTCATCGTCACGAGGGACAGTGGTGTCAACGACTACCTCGACCGTGACGGATCGCGGACGCCGATCGAGTTCCCCTGCGGGCTCGGTCTCGAGAAGCGCCTGGAGGCGCAGGTTGTGCAGGCGGCAACCAAGTGGAAGCGAATGGCGCTGAAGCAGTTCGACTGCAAGCCCGGTGAGGGTGTGTGCACGGACATGCGCGCGGTCCGCAAGGACTACTTCCTCGACCATGACCACAGCTCCTACGTCGACCAGTGGGACTGGGAGCGGGTCATCACCGACAAGGAACGCAACCTCGACTTCCTGCGAGGCGTCGTCGAGCGCATCTGGAGCGTGATCTACGAGGCCGGGCAGCTGGTGCGCAAGGACTTCCCGGCGCTGGCCGACGATCGCTATCCCGACCTTCCGAAGAAGCTCGAGTTCTTCCATGCCGAGGAGATCCTCGAGCGCTTCCCGGACCTGCCGCGCAAGCAGCGCGAGACCAAGATGCTCTCCGAAGTGGCGCCGGCCATCTTCATCATCGGCATCGGCTACACGCTCGATGACGGCTACCCGCACGAGATGCGCGCGGCCGATTACGACGACTGGATCACGCCGACCGTCACCAAGAACGGCAAGCAGATGCACGGACTGAACGGCGACATCCTGGTCTGGAACCCGGTGACCAAGCGCCGGCACGAGCTGACCTCGATGGGAGTGCGCGTCACCAAGGAGACCCTGGTCCAGCAGCTCAAGGAGACCGGTCAGGAGGACTTCCTGAAGCTCCCGTACCACCAGGCGATCATGAATGACGTGATCCCGCTGTCGATCGGCGGCGGCATCGGGCAGTCGCGCACGTACATGTACCTCCTGCGCACCGCCCACCTCGGCGAGGTCAGCGTCACCGTCTGGCCGAAGGAGCTGAAGAACATCTGCGCGCCGCGCAACATCCACGTGCTGGAGTAGCGCCGGGCTGGCGGCGCGATTCGGGCGCCGCCGAGCACCTCGACGCCTTTCAGGACGCCACCGGTCACCGGCCCCTCGGAGGGGCCGCGCGGCCGGTGGCGTTTCGCGATCCGCCGGGAGCGTCGACCACGTCGAGGGACGGATCCCGGAGCACCGAGGGTCGCAGTGTATTCCAGTCACTGTCCATCCGTGACGGGCCCCACGAGGCTGTGGTTTTCGTACGATCTGCAAAGCTATAATCTACGTGTTAGGTTTCACCCCTGCGGCCGCCTCCCCCCCACTCCTCTCTCCTCATGGAGTCCAACATGAATCGCACGCTACTGTCGTGCCTTGCGCTCGCGCTCACCCTTGCCCTGACCTCCGCCCCCGGCCTCGCCCAGGTCTGGCAGGAGCAGGGCGAAGCCGGCGACCTGCCCGGCACCGAGCAGATTCCGCAGGGCAACGGTCCGCTCACCACCATCCGGGGCCTCATCGGCCCGGACGGTGATGCGGACATGTACTGCATCTCGATCCCCGATCCGGCGGCGTTCAGCGCCTCGACCTGCAACACGACGTCGATCGACACCCAGCTCTGGCTCTTCGACGGGCAGGGTATCGGCATCACCTACGATGATGACGATCCCTCCGGCTGCGGCCTGCAGTCGACGATCACCGCGCTGGCCTGCCCGTTCCCGCCTGGCAGCTATCTGCTCGCCATCAGCAGCTACAACTACGACGCGGTCAACGCTG
>JASFRE010000316.1:0-5740 GCA_050115055.1 Candidatus Eiseniibacteriota bacterium
GCACCGGTGATCCCGCGCGAGACCGATGACGGGCCGCTGGTCTATGCCGAGGACCCGGCGATCTACGGGCGTGCGGTCTCCTACCCGGCCGAGCCGGTCCTCCTGTCGCCGCCGCGGCGGATCCGCGGCGTCGACTGCGTCATCCTCGGGCTGACCCCGTTCCGCTACGACCCGGCCGCGCGCACCCTCGAGGTGCTGACCGAGCTCGACATCCGCATCGACTTCGAGGGCGGTTCGGGACAGTTCGGCGAGGAGCGTCTGCGGAGCCGCTGGTGGGAGCCGCTGCTGGCCGAGCATCTCGTGAACTACGCGTCGCTGCCGGTGGTCGACTTCGGGGCGCGGCTTCTCGAGGCCGCCTCCGGCGACCGCAACGGCTACGAGTACGTGATCATCACGCCGGATGATCCCGCCTTCATCGCCTGGGGAGACACGCTGCGCGCCTGGCGCACGCTGGAGGGCATCACGACCGGCTGCTTCACCACCTCGGAGATCGGCGGCACGTCGGCGGCGGTCATCGAGGCCTTCCTGAACGACGCCTACGCCACCTGGGATCCGGCGCCGGCCGCCTTCCTGCTGCTCGGCGACTACCCGGGCTCGGGCGATCGTGACACCGGCATCACGGCGCCGGTCTGGGACGGCTATTGCGTCTCCGACAACATCTATGCCGACGTCGACGGCGACGACCTGCCCGACATGTTCCACGGGCGCATCACCGCCCGCGACGCCGGCGACCTCGAGACCATGATCGGCAAGATGCTCGACTACGAGCGCGAGCCCTACACCGACGTCGGTTTCTACGACCATCCGGTCTTCGCCGGCGGCTGGCAGACCGAGCGCTGGTTCATCCTCTGCACCGAGGTCTGCCTCGGCTACCAGGAACGGGTCCTCGGCAAGCACCCGCTGCGCGTCTACGCGATCTACCAGGGCACGCCGGGATCGGTTTGGTCGACCAACTCGAACACCTCCACCGTCGTCAACTACTTCGGGCCGTCCGGGCTGGGTTACATCGAGGCGACGCCCGAGTACCTGAACGACTGGAGCGGCACCGGATCGCGCATCAACACCTATCTGAATGCCGGCTCCTACATGCTGTTCCACCGCGACCACGGCTACGAGCAGGGCTGGGGCGAGCCGTCCTACAACACCAGCACCCTGAACGGGCTGTCGAACGACATGTACCCGTACGTCTTCTCGCTCAATTGCCTGACCGGCAAGTACAACTGGAACGGCGAGTGCTTCACCGAGAAGTTCCACCGCATGGCGCACGGCGCCATCGGGCTGACGGCGGCCTCCGAGGTGTCGTACTCGTTCGTCAACGACGCCTTCGCCTGGGGGCAGTACGACGCCATGTGGCCCGACTTCATGCCGGACTACGGCCCCTACGACCCGCCGAGTCGCTTCGCCTCCGACCTCCGGCCCGGCTTCGGCGTCGCCAGCGGCAAGTACTTCCTCGAGGCCTCGAGCTGGCCCAGCAACCCCGGCAGCAAGGAGGTGACCTACCACCTGTTCCATCATCACGGCGACGCCTTCCTGCGCATGGAGTCCGAGATCCCGGCGACGCTGACCGTGAGCCACATGGGGGCGGTGTTCGTCGGGGCGGAGTCCTTCACGATGCAGGCCGACGCGGGGGCGATGATCGCCATGTCGGTCGACGGCGAGCTGATCGGCGTCGCCGAGGCCACCGGCCAGTCGCAGGAGCTCGACATCGTCCCGCAGTTCCTGCCGGGAACGGCGCGGCTCGTCGTCACCCAGGCCAACCACTATCGCCACGACGAGTGGGTGCCGATCGAGGCGATGGGCGCCTACCTGGTGATGGACGGCTGCGTGGTGCTCGACCCCTCAGGCGACGGCGACGGCGTCCTCGACGAGGGCGAGACCGCCGGCCTCGAGGTGACGCTCGACAATGCCGGTGTCGGTGACGCGACCGGCGTCAGCGCCACCCTCTCGAGCAGCGACCCCTACCTGGTGATCTCCGAGCCGCTGCAGACCTACCCGGACATCCCGATGGGCGGCAGCGCCAACCCGATCGAGCCCTTCGGGCTGGCGGTCGACGGCACGGTGCCCGACGGGCACCTCATCCAGCTCGTGATCGACATCGTCGCTGACGAGGGCGACTGGAGCTGGGACTTCAGCCTGCCGGTCGAGGCGCCGGCGCTGGCCGCCGAGGGCGTCCAGGTCGACGACTCGAGCGGCAACGGCAACGGTCGACCCGACCCGGGTGAGACCGTGCTCGTCGACCTGGAGCTCGTGAACGACGGCCACTCGGCGACGGGCGAGCTCGCCGCGCAGCTCACCACCGCGCATCCCGACCTGGTGCTGGTCACCGCGACCGGCACCGGCCCGGCGCTGCCGGCGGGCGGCGGCAGCGGCACCGTCGGCACGTTCGAGATCCAGGTGCTGCCCGGCTGTCCGGTGATGGTGGTCCCGATGGAGCTCATCGTCACGGCGCCGGTCGGCTTCGCCGATACGCTCGACATCGGCTTCCGGGTCGGTCCATGGCTCGACGACTGCGAGACCGACCTCGGCTGGACGCTCGGCGTCCCGGACGACGACGCCACCAACGGGCAGTGGGTGCGCGAGGACCCGGTCGGCACCGAGATCTACGGGCAGCCGGCGCAGTCCGAGGACGACCATACGGCCGCCCCCGGCACGATCTGCTTCGTGACCGGCAACACCGATCCCGGCGCCAGCGCCCTGCTGGGCGACGTGGACGACGGCAAGACGACGCTCAAGTCGCCGGTCTTCGAGCTCGAGGGCGCGACCTCGGCGACGCTCTCCTACTGGCGCTGGTACACCAATGACCTCTACCTGGCGCCGAACGAGGACTACTGGGACGTCGCGGTGACGGCCGACGGCATCGACTGGGTCGACCTCGAGCACACGCTGGAGAGCGCCAATGCCTGGACGCAGCACACCTTCGAGCTCGGTGACTTCGTGCCGCTGACCGACCAGCTGCAGCTCCGCTTCGTGGCCTCCGACTACGGCCAGGGCTCGCTGGTCGAGGCGGCGGTCGACGACATCATGCTCGACGTCGTGTTCCAGGCCAGCGCCGGCACCGGGCCGGTCGACGTCGAGCGCCTGCGGCTGGCCAACGGCATCGTCGGCATCAGCCCCAACCCGTTCAACCCGCGGACGTCGATCGTCTACCGGGTCGGCGCGCCGGTGCCGGTCGAGCTGGCGCTCTACGACGTGCAGGGGCGGCTGGTGCGATCGCTGGTCGATGGGGCGGTCGTCGAGGCGGGCGAGCACACGCTGGTGTTCGACGGCCGCGGCGCCGCCGGGGCACCGCTGGCCTCGGGCATCTACTTCCTCAGGTTCGAGACACCGGAGATCATGCAGGTTCGCCAGCTGACGCTCGTCAAGTAGGCGGCGCGGCCGGCACGACGTGCACGTCTGATCGAGGAGGACCCACTCATGCATTGCGCAATTCGTGCGGCGCTGGTGTGCGCGGTGATCGCGGCGAGCGTGCTGCCGGTGCTGTCTGCTGGCGTCATCACGCCGGCCGGCGCGGCGACGATCGAGTTCGCGGGCAGCACCGGACAGCCCGGGCTGGCCGTGGTCGAGCAGGGCGTCGACGGCGTCACGCTGCACTTCGAGATCGGACAGGTGGCGATGGAGCCGCTCGAGATCTCCGGCAGGCTGTACCAGACGGTGTCGATGCCGCAGTCGTTCCTCCCGAACGACGCCGGCGCGCCCGACCTGCCCGGAATCGGGCGCTTCGTGGCGATCCCGCGCGGCAGCGCGGCGCGGGTCGAGATCCTCGGGGCGCGGAGCGAGACCTTCCAGGACGTGCGGGTGGCGCCGGCACCGGTGATTCCGCGCGAGAACGACGACTCGCCGCTCGTCTATCGCGAGAATGCGGCGATCTACGGGCAGGATACGGCCTACCCGGTCAGCCCGATCGTGCTGTCGGAGGAGACCGGGCAGCTGCGCGGTGTCGATCACGTCATGCTCGGCGTGACGCCGTTCGCCTGGAACCCGCTGACGCGCGAGCTCAAGGTCTACACCGAGCTCGATGTGCGGATCGCCTTCGAGGGCGGCACCGGGGAGTTCGGCGAGACGCGGCTCCGGAGCCGCTGGTGGGAGGCGCTGCTGGCCGAGCACCTGGTCAACTACGCGTCGCTGCCGCCGGTCGACTTCGAGGCGCGGCTTCTCGAAGCCGCCGCCGGCGACCGCAACGGCTGGGAGTACATCATCATCACGCCGGATCACCCGGACTTCATCGCCTGGGGTGACACGCTGAAGGCCTGGCGCAAACAGGAGGGCATCTCGACCGAGTGCTTCACGACGACCGAGGTGGGCGGCACCTCCTCGTACGCGATCGAGAGCTTCCTCGACAACGCCTACGCGAGCTGGGACCCGGCGCCAGCCGCCTTTCTGCTGCTCGGCGACTACCCGAACTCGGGTGACCGCGACTCCGGGATCACCGCGCCGACCTACTCGTATACCTACACCTGCGTCTCGGACAACATCTACGCGGACGTGGACGGCGACGATCTGCCCGACATGTTCCACGGCCGCATCACCGCCCGCAACGCCGCCGAGCTCGAGACCATGATCGAGAAGATGCTCGACTACGAGCGCACACCGTACACCGATCCGGCGTTCTACGACCACCCGGTGATCGCCGGCGGCTGGCAGACCGAGCGCTGGTTCATCCTCTGCACGGAGATCTGCCTCGGCCACCAGGAGCTGGTGCTGGGCAAGAACCCGGTGCGCGAGTACGCGATCTACTCGGGGACGCCGGGCTCGGCGTGGTCATCGAATTCGAACACGTCGATCGTGGTCAACTACTTCGGCCCCGGCGGTCTGGGGTACATTCCGTCGACGCCCGCCAACCTCACCGACTGGGGTGGCAACGCGATGCGAATCAACAACGATCTGAACACCGGCGCCTACATGATGCTGCACCGGGACCACGGCTCGGTGACCGGATGGGGCGAGCCCAGCTACTCGACCGGCAGCCTCTCCGGGCTGCACAACGACATGTACCCGTTCGTGTTCTCGATCAACTGCCTGACCGGCAAGTACAACGCGTCGAGCGAGTGTTTCACCGAGCGCTTCCACCGCATGGGTCAGGGCGCCGTCGGCCTGATCGCCGCTTCCGAGACCTCGTACTCGTTCGTCAACGACACCTTCATCTGGGGCATGTGGGACGGTATGTGGCCGGAGTTCATGCCGGACTACGGGCCGTACGATCCGCCGAGCCGTTTCGCCACCGACCTCCGGCCGGCGATGGGCATGGCCAACGGCAAGTACTTCCTCGAAGCCTCGAGCTGGCCCTACAACCCGCAGAACAAGGACGAGACCTATCACCTGTTCCACCATCACGGCGACACGTTCCTGCGCATGTTCTCCGAGGTGCCGACACAGCTGGCAGTGAATCACGCGGGTGTGCTGTTCGTGGGCGCCAGCTCCTACTCGGCGCAGGCCGACGCGGGGGCGGTCATCGCCCTCACGGTCGACGGCGAGATCATCGGCGTGGCGCAGGCGACCGGCATGCCGCAGGAGATCCCGATCGTGCCGCAGATGGCGCCCGGCGAGCTTCGCGTCGTGGTCACCAAGGCCAACCACTACCGCTACGACCACGTCGTACCGATCACGGCCACTGGCGCCTACCTGGTCTACGACTCGAGCGTGGTGCACGACGCGGGCGGCGACGGCGACGGGGTGCTGGATGCGGCTGAGGACGACGGGCTATCGATCGTCCTCTACAACGTCGGCACCGAGATCACGACCG
>JASFRE010000317.1:0-5718 GCA_050115055.1 Candidatus Eiseniibacteriota bacterium
TACGATCGCGACGGCGTCCCCGCCACGCCACCCAGCGACCCCTCCAAAACCCCGCTGTCCTTCCGTATCATGGGAGTAGCACGCGCCTTAGCCGGGCGACGGAAGGCGCCGGCGTGCCCTCGCGCGGCCCCGACCGCGCCCGCGGCCGCACCCGTGATCCGTCCGCCGTCGCTCCCGTCCACGCGCCCCACGATCGAGGACCGCGCCATGCCGTCTCGCGCTTGCATCGCCGCCGCCTGTGCCGCGCTCGCCCTGTTCGCCACGTTCCTGCCGGGCTGCGGCGACGATCCGGTCGAGGCGCTGCTCAACCAGCCGCCGGTCGTCGTCATCTCGGCCGATCCGATCCGCGACGACCAGAACGGTGCCGTCGCCACCTTCCGCTGGATCGCCTCCGATGCCGACGGTCGGGTCGAGTTCTTCCGCTACGCGATCGACGACACGACGAGCGCCGACACCTGGTTCGAGACCACCGACCGCGAGGTGACGCTCGCCTTCACCGCCACCGACTCCTCGCGCATCGAGATCATCGAGCAGGACCCGCCACTGCCGCCGATGACGCGCTACGTCTTCAACGGCGCCCACACCTTCTTCGTGGTGGCGGTCGACGACGACGGCGCCCAGTCACCACCGGCCTTCAAGTCGTTCACCGCCGAGTCGGTCGCCCCCGAGACCGAGATCCTGACCCCGACCCCGGACTCCGAGGTGATCCTCGGGCCGGACCTCCGCGTCACCTGGACGGGACACGATCCGGACGACTTCGCCGACCCGACCGGCTACTCCTGGCGTCTGATCCGCGCGCAGAACATCATCGCCCTGAGCGACGAGGAGATCGAGGCGCTGCTGCTCGACCCGGCCGCGCCGGGCACGCCCTGGTCGCCGTTCGAGGCCATTCAGTCCGTGCAGACCCGCTTCGACTCGGTCGGCGCGCAGTACCTGTTCGGCGTCCGCGCCATGGACCAGGCGGGCGTCGTCGAACCGCGGCTCCGCAGCTACCGCTCGCCGGCGCCTCCCAACGTGCTGCGCATCGCCACCCGGCCGAACGCCGGGCAGCCGCGGCTGCGGGTCTCGACGGCCGGCAAGTCGACGCGCTACCCGGTCTCCGATCCGCGCGACAAGGTGTTCTACATCGCCGCCAACACCGAGGTGCTGGTCACCTGGGAGGCCGAGGTCGACCACTACGGCGGCGAGGTGGCGGGCTTCGCCTACGGCATCGACCTCGAGTACCTGGGCCCCGACAACCCGCGCTGGTCGGAGGAGAGCCCGGACCTCGACCGTGTGCAGGTCCGCTTCGACATCCCGGCCGGCGGCGACACCGAGACTCACGACCTGTTCATCCGCGTCCGCGACACCTTCGGCGGCGAGCTGATCGCCGAGCTCGACCTCATGGTGCTGCCCTTCCGGCCGGCGCGCGACGTGCTCTACGTCGACGACTGGGGCATGGATCTGAACGGGCTGGCCTATCCCGACGCCGGCCCGTTCTGCCGCGCGGTCTCGGAAGGCGGCACGATCCCCGACGAGCGCATCCAGCCCTCGGCCAGCGTGCCGCAGGACGGCTGTCACGACGCGCTCATCATGATGGCACTCGAGGACGCGCTCGCCGCCACCGGCCGCGCCGACTGGATCGTCGATCGCTACGAGCCGCTCGATCCGCTGACCGGCGAGGCGCTCACCGAGGACTTCGCCATCGACTCCCTGTCGGCCGACCACTGGGTGCTCACCGGACCGATCGATCTCGAGCAGCTGTCCCGATACAAGCTGATCGTCTGGAACACGCGCTCGTCGAGCGCCAACGCCCTCACGCGTCTCAACGCCGCCTTCGAGCGCCACGACCTGGCCGTCTTCCTGTCGAGCGGCGGCCACGTCTGGCTGACCGGCACCGGGGTCTTCGCGCGCAGCCTGGACGGCGGCATCGCGCCGGGTCTCGACATCTTCGGCTACCATCCGGAGGACTTCACCTACCGCATGCTGCGGGTCGAGTCGGTGTTCGACGGCGCCGACTGTCAGGAGGGCTGCTTCCGCCAGTCCGGCAGCGACGCCCGCCGGCAGCGGGACCACGGCTTCGAGGGCGCGGTCGCCAGCCCCATGGCCGCCGCCGAGGGCTTCCCCGACCTCCGGGTCGGACGCGCGCCCTTCGCCGACAACCCGGCGCGCGGCGTCCCGGATTGCGATGCCATGGTGGTGCCCTACGGTCTCGACATGAACCCGCGGCTCGAGCTCGTGGGCGGCCAGCTCGACACCCTCTACCTCTACCAGTCGAACCTCCGTCTCGAGGTGACGCCGCCGGGAACCTCGTACATGGACGACGGCGCCACGGCGCTGCGCTTCCGCGGCCCCGGGCAGGGCAACCTCATGATGTTCGGTTTCCCGCTGGTCTACCTGCCGGCCGACCAGCTCGAGCCGATGTTGACGGCATCGCTGACCTGGCTCCTGGAGGACTGACGAGGCGCCGCTTGGCGGCGACGTCCCGGTATGCGACCATCGGCACCCGCGTCTCGCGATCGAGCTCCGGTCCGCTCCGTCCCCATCGCGGCCGTCAGGTCCGGCGTCCGGTGGCTCCCGGCGAGGGAGCCGTCCAGGTCGTTCACGTGATGCGTACGAGGCACGCGATGCTCCCAGGTTCGAATCGACCTCCGGCGCGGCCGGTGCGCGCCGCAACGCGTCCGCTCGCCACCGCGCGTCCGCTCGCCACCGCGCGTCCGCTCGCCACCGCGCGTCCGCTCGCCACCGCGCGTCCGCTCGCCACCGCGCTGCCCCTCGCCGCCGCGCTGCCCCTCGCCGCCGCCCTGGTGCTGGGGCTCGCCCTGGCCTGCGAGAAGACGCCGATGGACGTGCTGATCCCCAACCAGGCGCCACGCGTCGCGATCTCCGCCAGCCCGATCCGCGATTCCACCGACATCTTCATCGCCACCTTCAACTGGAACGCATCGGATCCGGACGGCGAGGTCGAGTACTTCCGCTACGCCATCGACGACACGAGCACCGCCGATCTCTGGTTCGAGACCGATGCCTTCGAGCTGACGTTGCTCTTCACCGCCCCCGACTCGGCGCGTGTCGACTCGATCTACGTCGGCAGCTCCCAGGTCCCGATCGAGCGCTACATCTTCAACGGCGCCCACACCTTCTTCATCAAGGCGGTCGACGACGACGGGTCGGAGTCGGAGCCGGCGGCGCTCTCCTTCACGGCCGAGACCATCGCGCCCGAGACCGCCATCGAGAACCCGAACCCCAACGGCATCGTCAACCTCGGCTCGACCTTCACCATCCGCTGGGGCGGCACCGACCTCGACGGCACCGAGGAGCCGGTGGGGTACTCCTGGCGCCTCGTCCAGGTCGACAACGTGGTGACGATGCCCGACGTCGCGATCGAGCGCGAGCTCCTCGATCCCGCCTCCGCCGGCGAGCCCTGGAGCCCGTTCGAGCCCCGGACCTCGATCCGGCTGCGCGACCTGCCGACGCCGGGGCAGTTCCTGTTCGGACTCAGGGCCATCGACCAGGCCGGCGCCATCGAGCCGCGCATGCGCACCTTCCGCGCCCCCGGCGAGCCCAACGTGCTCTTGATCCGCGCCGAGGAAGAGGGCGGCCGCCCACAGCTCGACATCTCGAGCTCGGTCAAGACCTCACGCTACCCGACCGGCGACGAGCGCCAGAAGACCTTCCAGATCCCGGCCAACTCCGACGTGCTGTTCAGCTGGGAGGCGAACGCCTCGTTCTACGGCGGCACGATCATCGGCTACTCCTACGGCATCGACCTCGACGATCTCGAGGAGAACAACCCGGGCTGGGCCCCGGAGAGCGCCAACCTGACCCAGGTCCGCCTGCGCTTCAACGTTCCCGAAGGGGCGCAGGCCGAGGAGCACACCTTCTTCGTGCGCGCCCGTGACGACGTCGGTACGACGCTGATCGCCGACCTCTTCCTCGTCGTCGTGCCGCTCACCTTCGAGCGCGACGTGCTCTACGTCGACGACTGGGGACGCGACGATCGCGGACGCACCTATCCGGAGATCGGCCCCGGTTGCCAGAGCGTGTCGATGGGCGGCCTGATCCCCGACGCCAAGGTCGTCACGAGCGGCGACATCCCGCAGGACGGCTGCCACGACGCCTACCTCAGGCAGTCGATCGACGAGGCGCTGGTCTCGCTCGGCCACGACGACTGGGTCGTCGACCGCTACGAACCGCTCGATCCGGTCGACGGTGGGACACTGTTCGGTGCGGTCTCGATCGACTCGACCAGCCAGGACTACTGGGTCTACACCGGCCCGATCACGCTCGAGAACCTGGCGCGCTACAAGGTCGTGGTCTGGAACACGCGCAACTCGGCGCAGAGCGCCCTCAAGCAGATGAACGTCGAGTCGCGCGACAACTTCCTCGCCGTCTACCTCGAGGCCGGCGGTGCGGCCTGGATCACCGGCACCGGCGTCTTCGCGCGCACCCTGTACGGGATCGAGAACGTGCCGGGACTGGCGCCATACGGCTTCGAGCCGCGCGACTTCCCCTACCGCTTCCTCAAGATCTACTCGGAGTTCGAGGGGGCGGACTGCGTCGAGGGTTGCTTCCGGCAGTCGGGCGAGCAGCCGATCTACCAGCGGCAGAACGGCTTCGAGGCGGCCCGGGCGACCGCGAACGCGGTCGCCGAGGGCTGGCCTGACTCGATCCGGGTGACGCGGCCGCCGTACCACATGAACCCCGTGAAGGGCATCCCGGGCTGTGATGCCATGGTGCCACCCTACGGGCTCGAGGTGAACCGGACGCTGCAGGTCTTCGGCGGCCGCCTCGACTCGCTCTACTATTATCGTTCCAACCTGCGGGTCGAGGTCTTCCCGCCCGGCACGTCGTGGATGGACGACGGCGTCGTCGCCCTGCGCTACAGCGGCCCCGATCAGGGACGTCTCATGATGTTCGGGTTCCCGTTCTTCTACTTCGTGGACGCCGATCTCGTCGAGCTGCTGACGCCGGGCCTCGACTGGCTGCTGAGCGGGCGGTGACGCGGCGAGGGGAGCCGATCGATGGGGATGCCGCTGGTCTGGACCTTCTTCTACGGCTCGTACATGAACCTCGACGTGCTGGCCGAGGTCGACCTCGTGCCGGCGACGGTCGAGGTCGCCAGCCTCGCTGGCTTCGACATCAGGATCGAGCCGCTGGCCAACCTGGTGCGTGACGACGCCCGGACGGTCTACGGCCTCCTCGCGACCGCCACCCATGCCGAGCTCGATCGCCTCTACGACCATGCCCGGCAGGTGCTCGGCGGCACCTACCTGCCGGAGGCGGTGCTGGCGCGGACGCGCGCCGGCACCTGGCGGCCGGCCCTCTGCTACATCGCGCCGGAGCTCGAGCGACGGCCGGCCACGGCCGACTATGTCGAGCGCATCGTCCGGCCGGCACGTGCGTTCGCCTTTCCCGGCTGGTACGTGGCGCGGCTCGCGAGCTTCCGGCCGGCGGCGCGCGGCGACGACGCCGTGGGCCGCGGCGACGACGGCATGAGCCGCGGCGACGGGGCGGCCGGCGGGGCGTCGTGAACGAGCCGCCGATCGCCTTCCTCGTCGACCGCGACGGCGTCCTCGAGCGCGGCAAGGGCGGACCGGTCATCCCCGCCGCCCGCGCCTTCCTCGAACGGCTCACGGCGCGCGGGATCCCCTACCTCGTCGCCACCAACCACTCGACCTCGGCACCCGACGACGCGGCAGAGGCCATGCGGGCGAAGGGGCTGCCGGTCGAGCGCCG
>JASFRE010000318.1:0-5707 GCA_050115055.1 Candidatus Eiseniibacteriota bacterium
GAGAGCGCCGCCAGGAGAGCGCCACCAGGAGAGCGCCACCAGGAGAGCGCCAGGAGAGCAACTGGGACGCACCCGGGACGCACCAGAGACCTCCCGTGCACCACGCCCCGACCCCCGACCGGCACGGACGGCATCGCCGGATCGGAAGGAGCCGGACCGTGAAGAGACTCACCGCTCGCGACATCATGAACCACCGCGTCATCACGGTCAGTGACGAGATGACCGTGCAGGAGCTGGCCGACCTCTTCACCGGCGAGATGATCTCCGGGGCTCCGGTGGTCGACGCCGACGAGCGACTGGTCGGCGTCGTGTCGCTCTCCGACATCGTGCGCACCGGCGCGCGCCGGGCCGGGATCACCGCCGATCCGCTGAGGACGAGCTACTACCTCTTCGGCTGGGAGGACAAGGTCAGCGAGGAGGACTTCGATGACCTGCGACTCGAGGTCGACTCCGAGACCCTCGTTCGCGACATCATGACGCCGACGATCTTCGGCGTGCCCGAGACCATGCCGATCGGCGAGATGGCGGACACGATGATCCGCGGCCGCATCCACCGACTCATCGTCACCCGGGGCTCGCACGTCGTCGGCATCGTCACCACCCTCGACATGCTGAAGGCGATCCGCCAGCACACGGACGGGAGCTCGCTCTCCGAGTGATCCACGGCGTGCCGCCGCCGGGTGCCGCGCGCGCTCGCCGTCACGCCCGTCACGCCGCGCGCGTCATCCCCGCCACCGGTCAGGCCCCAGGTCGTCCGCTCCCGCCCGCCGTGCCGCCGAGCCAGTCGGCGAGTCGGGCGGGCTCGACGTTGCCGCCGCTCACGATGCAGACCAGCCGCTCGCCGGTACCGACCGGTACCCGACCGGCCAGCACTGCCGCCACCGCCGCGGCGCCGGCGGGCTCTGCCACGACCTTGACGCGGGTCATCAGGTAGCGCATGGCGCCCACGAGCTCGGCGTCGGTGACCGTGACCAGATCGTCGACGCATCGCTCGGCGATCTCGAAGTTCAGCGTGCCGACGAACGGCGGCGCCAGCCCGTCGGCGATGGTGGCGATCCGCTCGAGCCGCACCGGCGCGCCCGCCGCGCGGCTGCGGCACATGGCATCGGCGCCGACCGGCTCGACGCCGATCAGGCGAGTCGACGGCGACAACGCCTTGAGCGCCACCGCGACCCCCGCGATCAGGCCGCCGCCGCCGATCGGCACCACGACACGATGCGGATGCGGCACGTCGTCGAGGAGCTCGAGCCCGACGCCGCCATGTCCGGCGACGATGTGCGGATGGTCGAAGGGGTGGACGAAGACCAGGTCGCGCTCCGACTCGAGCCGCCGCACCTCCTCGAAGGCCTGATGCACATCGCCGTGCAGCACCACCTCGGCGCCGTAGCCGCGGGTCGCATCGACCTTGGCGCGCGGCGCCGACTCCGGCATGACCACGGTGGCGGCGACGTCCAGGCGGCGCGCGGCGTAGGCGAGCCCCTGGGCATGGTTGCCGGCGGAGATCGTCAGCACCCCACGGCGCCGGGCAGCGGCGTCGAGCTCCAGCAGGTAGTGGAGCGCGCCACGCGGCTTGAAGCTGCCGGTCTTCTGGAAGAGCTCGAGCTTGAGCCAGGCCTCGCAGCCCAGATCGTCGCCGAGGCTGCGCGAGCGCACGGTCGGCGTCCGGTGCACGTGCGGCCCCACCGCGCGGTGGGCGCGGCGGACGTCGTCAATGGTCACCATGCGATCACCTCGCTGCACGCCGCTGCCGGCGACGCGCCAGCACGAGTCCGAGCAACATCCCGGCCGCGGCGCCGACCGCGAGGCCAATCTCCATGGCGCCGGCGACGCCGCCGATCGCCATCCCGACGACGATGCCGACCGCGACCCCGGTGCCGATCATGGTGCCGCCTCGCGCGCGGCGCCGGTCCCGCTGGCCGCACCGGCGTCGTCCGGCAGCGCGGTGGCGATCACCAGGTCGCGGATGCCGGCCCGGCGCGCGTCATCCATGACGCGCACCACGCGCCCGTGCGGGACCTCGCGATCGGCGCGGAGTACGAGGGCCCGGTCGCCGGCGTCGCGCGCCGCCACCCGGGCGCGCAGCGTCTCGAGCAGCTGCCCCGGGGCGACCGGCTCCCCGTCGAGCCGCAGGCCGCCGGCGGCGTCGAGCTCGACGGTCAGCTGCTCCGCCTCCTGGGCCTCGGCGCTCTCGGCCTCGGGCAGATCGAGCTGCATGCCGGGCTGCTCGAGGAAGGTCGACGACACCACGAAGAAGATGATCAGGAGGAACAGGATGTCGATCAGCGACGTGATGTTGATGATCACGCGCCGGCGGCTATGGCGTCGGAACTGCATGCTGAGCGTCCTCCGCCCGGGTTCGCCCCGGATCGCTCGGCGCCAGGCGGTTGAGCAGGCGCACCGCCTGATGCTCGATCGCCACTGCCCGGTCCTCGACGCGGCGGCTCAGGTAGTTGTAGAGCACCAGCATCGGGATGGCGATCGACAGCCCGGCGACGGTCGAGATCAGCGCCTCGGAGATGCCGCCCGACAGGAGCTGCGCCTGCCCGGTGCCCTGCGCGGCCACCACCCGGAAGACATCGATCATGCCGAGTCCGGTCCCCAGGAGTCCGAGCAGCGGGCTCACCGCCGCGATGGTCTCGAGCATGGTCAGGCCGCGCTCCATGCGATGCACCTCCTGGCGCCCCGCATCGGTCATCGACTCGCGCAGCTGCTCGCGCCCGAGGCCGTGGCTGTCGAGCCCGGCACGCACGACGGCGGCCAGCGCACAGGGATTGCGCTCGCACAGGGTGCGCGCCAGCGGCAGGTCCTCCGGCACGCGGATGCTGTCGATCAGGTCGAGCACCGCCTTGTTGAGGACGATGGATGATCGCAGGTAGAACAGGCGCTCGATGACGATCGCCAGCCCGATCACCGAGCCGATCGCCAGCGGCACCATGACGACGCCACCCTGGGCGAAAGTCTCCCACACGTTCAGCTCCTCGTCGTCTCACGCGCCGCCACCCGGCGGCCGCCGGGCGACCTCCGACAGCCGGCGGAGGCCGCCGCCGACCGCCGCGCCGGCGACGGTCAGCGGATCAGGATGTAGTGATACTGCCAGGTCACGTCCAGGTGCGATTCCGGGAAGTCGGGTGGCAACGGATCGAACGGCGCCGCGTACTCGACGGCGTGCTGCGCGGCCCGCACGAGCGACGGGTGCCCCTCCTCGGCGACCACCTCGACCAGCGACACCGAGCCGTCGCGCTCGACCCGGAAGTGGATCGCCCCGTCCCCCTCGATCTTGCCGAGGAGGAACATGAGCGGTGGATGCCAGCGCGCATCGATGGCGTCGCGCAGCTGCCTGAGGTAGGGCGCCCAGGTCCAGGCATAGGTCGACAGGCTCATCTCGCCGGTCGTGCGCACGCCGCGCACGTCGCGCCCCGAGCGCGGCCGCCCGCTGCCGGCCGGCGCGCTCCCGGCCGGCGCCGCCGGGCGATCCACGGCGGGCTCAGGCGATTGCTCGGCGCGCGGCGACACCGGTACGTCCGACGCACGGCGCTCCGCGCGCGCCGCCACCGGCGGCGCCGCCGCCGATGGCGCTGTGGTCTTGGATGGAGCGGCAGGCGGTGACTCCGCCGCCGGCGGCGCACTGGCCAGGCGACGGCGCGCGTCCACCGTCAGCAGGTCACTGGGCCGGAAGTCGAACAGCTCGACCTCGCCGGGGGAGCGCGGCGCGTTGCCATCCGCCGGCTCGGGATTCTGGGCGCGGGCAGCGTGCTCGGCCAGGTGGGTGGCGTCCGGCGGTGTCTCGGGGACCCGGGCCGACGGTGGTGTCTCGGTCAAGGTGCGGGCGGCCGGCGGCTGGAGCGCCAGGCGCACCGTGGTCTCGGCGGGAGCGGCCGGACGCGCCGGCGGCAGGCCCGGCAGGGCCACGAAGAGCAGCAGGTGGATGGCGAGCGACACCGTGATCGCGCGCCAGACGCTCTTCGAGTCTCCCATCGCTGCCGCCATCCTGTCGGGGGGTGATGCCCGGCCGTGCCCGGCGTCCGACCCCGGCACGCCCCGTTCAACCGCGCCCGCAAACCGGTGGTTTCAGGCGTGCCACGCCGTGTTCCGGGGGTGGCGGGCGCACGATAGCAGCGCCCGCGGCGCGGCAGTATGGCGTTTCTGTGGCATCTCGTGCCGGGAGCGGGGGGTTGACGGCGACGCCGCGAGCCGCTAGGATCGTCTTATTACGGAATCGAATTATCCGATTCCGTACCATCATCTCCCCGGGAAGATCGCCACCCGTGCCACCGACCGCCGGTCGGCGGCTCCCGCCCCCCACCGAGGCTCCCGTGCCGCTCCGCATCCTGTCACCGCTGCACCGGGCGACGCGCCAGATCGCCATGCACCTCGAGGCGCCATGCCGGCGGCTCGGGATGGCGCCGCGCGAGGGACACCTGCTGTCCTACCTGCGGCGCTACGCGCCCTGCCCGATCGGCGAGCTGCACCGGGTCTTCGGGCACAAGCGCTCGACGCTCACCGGCATGCTGGACCGCCTCGAGCAGCGCGGCCTGCTCCGGCGCCGCCGGCAACCCCACGACCGGCGCTCCTACCTGGTCGAGTTGACCGCGGCCGGCGAGGCGCTCGCCACCGAGCTCCAGTCGATGCTCGAGGCGCTCGAGGAGGCGGTGATGCGGCGCGTCGACCGGCGACAGCTGGCCGGCTTCGAGGCGGTCCTGACGGCGATCGACGCGGTGACCCGGGTCGAGGTGCGTCCATCGCGTGACACGGACGCCACCGACGGCCCGCCCGGCCGGCAGCCCCCGGTCGGCCGGGGACGACGACCAGACACACCGGAGGCATCATGAGTGCAGACGCGACGACGGCACTGCTCGCCAAGCAGTTCACCTTCAGCCAGCTGGTGATCGATCGCAACACCGACGGCATGACGCAGGCCGACAGCCTGATCCGCCCCCAACCGGGCGGCAACTGCGTGAACTGGATCCTCGGACACATCCTGGTGCACCGCAACGCGATCCACCGGCTGGTCGGCGCCGGGCCGGCGGTCGGCGAAACGGAGAGCGCTTCGTACCAGCGCGGTGCCCCGCCGCTGCCCGCCGACGGTGCCGGGGCGCTCGAGATCGCGACGCTGCTCGAGCATCTGCGGCAGAGCCACCAGACGCTGCTCCAGCGGCTGGAGGCACTGGTACCCGACGCGCTGGCGCGCCAGGTCGAAGGGCCGACGGGCGGCCAGGAGACAGTCGCCATCGCACTGGCGCTCCTCCAGTTCCACGAGTCCTATCACGCCGGGCAGCTCGGCATCCTGCGCCGGCTGACCGGCAAGGAGGGGGCGCTGCGCTGAGCCGGCTGTGGGAGGAGGACGGAGAGGCGACGGCAATGGCGTCACGGCGGCGCGACGTCACGGCTGCCCGGCCGCGCGGCGGCGCGACGTCATGGCCGCGCGGCGGCGACCGGCCAGCCGGGGAGACACGACGAGGCCCGGAGTCGATCGACCCCGGGCCCCTCGCCTGCCGGTCATCCGGTGGCGACGCCGTCGGACTCCGCCCAGTGTCCGCCGGCATGCCGTCCGGTCTCTGAACCGGCGAGATCGAAACCTGGCTACGACGGGTCGCCGCTGCCGTTCGGCGTCCCGCCCGGAACGTCCGCGAGCGGGCCGACCAGGTACTGGAAGCCCCAGATCACCGAGTCGTAGGCCGCCTCGTCCTCGAACAACGTCGCCTCGTCG
>JASFRE010000319.1:0-5686 GCA_050115055.1 Candidatus Eiseniibacteriota bacterium
CGGACCTCGGTCGCGACCCACAGGGCTCCATCCGCGTCGCGAATCACACGGTTCACCCGGCCGGTCAGGGTGTACGGCAGCACCCGCCGGGGGGGATTGACGGGCAGGGCACCGGGCGCGAGACCGTCTGCTGCGACGCGGAAGAGGCCGGTAGCGGTCGACAGCCAGACGGTGTCGTGTGCATCGCGGTACGCGTCGTAGATCTCCCAGGTCTCTTGCGCGGTCCGGATCGAGTCCCACAGCGTGGCATCGAGCATCGTGGCGAGCCGGATGTGGTCGACCGTCGCGGAACGCAGGCGATCGATCGTCGCGTTGCCGAACAGCAAGAGGCCACGGGGGTCGGCGAGCAGCGTGCCCATCTCCCAGGAGCGCGGCTCGGTGACGCGGCGCTCGATCCGGTACGTGGCGCCGTCGTCCCCGGGAGTGATGCGCAGCACCGCATCCCGGGACGCCGCCCAGATGGCCTCGTCGGTCTCGATGAGAGAGGTCACCGATACTCCCGGCCCGACGATCCACGTGGCCCCGTCGCCGGCGAGCCGTAAGACACCGCGCGTCCCGCCGGCCCAGAGCGCACCGTCACGACCGTCCAGCAGCGCGGTGACATGGCCGGGGCTCGGGCAGGGACGCGGGCGGAAGCGACCATTCTCGTGGAGGTAGAGCTTGCCCTGCGCCGTGCCGATCCAGAGCGCATCGTTCCGGTCCACCAGGAGCCGGGTGATCATGGCGTCCTCGAGCAGCGGCTCGCTCACCATGTCGTGGTGCTGGAACTCGACGCCGTCGAAGCGGCTCAGGCCGCTCAAGGTGGCGATCCACAGGTGTCCGTCGGCGGTCTGCGCGAGGTCCCGGACCACGTCGCTCAGGAGACCGTGCTCCGCGCTCCACCCCGTGTACTCGTAGCTCCCGTGGGCACCGCGCGTCTGGGCGTCGAGGCGTGCGGGCCGGGCAAGGACCAGGATGGTGGAGACGAGGGCGAACAGGAGGACGGGCAGCCATGGCGTCGCTGCGCGCCGTGCTGGACGCGACGGCGGGAAAGCGCGTGGATGACCGGCGCGGGAGCGTCGCCGCAGGAGCCGGGGTGTGCAGGCCCGCGGGTCGTATGCAGCGCACCGGCCGGGCGACACGACGCGGCCCGGCGTGGCGGGCGAGCACGCCCCACGCCACCGGATCGCCTGGCCCCACGGCCCTGGTCCTGAGCGGGTCATCCAGGTTGCGTACACAGAGCTTGCAGCGGATTGAATCTGGAGGGTGTCGCGTCACCCATCCCGGAGCAGGGGGTGAGAGCCAGGCCCCGGAGTCGATCTGGCCCCGTAGTGTAGCCGGGTCCGCGCGCGGCGACAACGCCGCCGGGCGCCACGGGGCGGGGCGCCCGGCGGGACGACGGGCCCGGCGCCGCACCCGGGTGGCGGGGGCTCTTCCCGCCACACCCCCAAATGGCTCTTGCCAGGGTTTCCGGGTGAGGCTAGGATTTTCTCCCTTCTGGATCGTCGGTGGCGGCGTAGCTCAGCTGGTTAGAGCAGCGGAATCATAATCCGCGTGTCCGGGGTTCGAATCCCTGCGCCGCTACCAACCCTCTCCTCGTCTCGTCCCGTCTCCTCCCACCCTCCTCCCGGCCTCCTGCCTCAACGATAGTGCGCCTTGATCGTCCCCCACGTCGTCGACTCGACCGCGATCGGCCCACACCCCACCGACAGGGCGCCGATCAGGCTGCATCCGCCGGAGTTCGCCGGCGCACACGGTGAGCTCGCATCGATGGTCAGGTCGCCACCCGGCAGGTCGCAGAACCGGGGATCCTCGCTGATGTTGCCGTTGACGCCGAGCAGATCGGCGAGGATGCCGCACCAGTCGCACCAGTTGCCGTGAATGTCGTTGCATGCCACGTCGAGGTACGCCTGGAAGGGTGGCGCATGGACCGCCACGCCGTCGTTGAACGCGATGATCGAGTGCCCCAGGGTGAGCGTCGTCCAGGGCTCGGTCTGCTGGATGTGCAGCGCGCCCCCGTAGCTGCTCTCGTTGGCGACGAACGTGCACGATTCGAAGGTCGCCGTCGATGCGAACATGGCGATGGCCCCACCATGAAGTCCGCGGTTGCCGACGAAGGTGCATTCGGTCACGACCGGCAGTCCTCCCAGGCAGCGGATCGCCCCGCCAAAGCCCGTGTCGAGACCGCTCGCCCAGTTATCGACGAAGGTGCAGCGGGCGATCGTGGTGGCAGCCTGTCCGGCGATGTAGATGGCACCTCCCTCGGTGCCCTCGTTCTCCAGGAAGGTGCAGTCCTCGATCGACGGAGCGCCGTGGTCGACGATGGCGATGGCGCCCCCGTCACCGCCCACATTGTTGAGGAAGATGCAGTCGCGAATCGTCGGCTGCGTCGATGGCCAGGCGCAGCGGATCGCGCCGCCGCCCGGCGCGTACCAGCCGTTGCGGATCGTGAAGCCCTCGACGACGGCGCCGGGTCCCTCGCCGTCATCGAACTGCAATGCTCGCCCGGCGTGCTCGCAGTCGATGATCGTCAGATCGGGGCCGTCCTCGGACCGCACGACGACCTCCTTGCCGTCCGGGTCGATCGCCCGGTTACCGGGCCCCGAGTAGGTGCCGGCAACGGCGAGCACGGTGTCACCGGATGTCGCGGCGTCGATCGCGGCCTGGATCGTCGGGTAGTCGCCGGTGCCATCCGGTCGGACGACGAAGGTGCTGGCGAGGGCGGCCGACGTTGCCAGGAGAGGAAGCATGCAGACGGCGCGCAGCGCTTTCATCGAGCACCTCCCGAGCGACCATCGAGGATCTTGCGCTGGCACAAGCGTAGCTCATGAGCCGTCCCTCCACCCTACCATGCTCATTGCAGGTGGGATGTCGCCTTGGATGTCGTGGGTTGCCTGTCCGCGCCGGGCGCGGCGAGGATTGTACGTCGAGGTTCACGCCAGCCGGCCCGGAGTGCGACAATGGGAGGCGTCATCGAGCGCCGCCAACCCGTCACCCGGAGGGACCGTCATGAAGCCCGCCCCCAGCCTGCAGTGCGCCGTGTCGATCGTCCTCGCCGCCGTCACCTCCCTCGTCGCCCTTCCCATCCCGGTCGCGGCCCAGCGCCTCTACGTCGGCCTGGAGACGGCGGGCCTGCCCAACCGGTCCACCGACCTGTCCGGCTTCCCGAACGTCACCTGGACCGATCACCACGTCTTCGAGGTGAGCGGCGCCGCGGCCACCCCGGACGGCGATCTCTACCTGTGCAACGGCGCCTTCACGACCCGCCTCTACCGCGCGACCCTGACCACGCCGCCGGTCCTCGTCTCGACCCTCGCCATCGACGCCAGCGCCCTCGCCTACGGGCGCGGCACGCTGTGGGGCTACTCGAACTACGCCAGCCCGAAGGGCATCTACGCCTTCGACCCGGCGACCGGCGACGCGACGCTGGTGCTCGACGTCTACACCGGCACCGGTTATCGCTTCTTCGCGCTCGACTACAATCCGGTCGACGACCTGCTCTACGGCTACACGGAGTACGGCGCCTCGGGGCTCTACGCGATCGACATCGACGCCGGCACGATGACGCATCTCGTCGGCACGATCCCGGCCTCGAACGGCCAGGGGCGCGGTCTGGCGGTGGGCAACAACACGGTCTACCTGACCGCCACCCGCGGCGACGACCAGATCCCGCAGTTCGCGTACGATCTGTCGCAGGGGCCGGGCGGCACCTGGGTCGGCTTCACGAACCCCTATCCGGACCACCACGCGACCGGCGGCGCGGCCTGGATCCCCGGTCCGCAGACCGGCCTCGGCGAGTCCGGCGACGTCGCGTCGTCCCCCGGTCCGTACCTGGCGCTGCGCCAGAACGTCCCCAACCCGTTCAACCCGCACACCACGATCCGCTTCGAGCTGCCGGTGGCGAGCCCGGTGACGCTGGCGATCTACAGCGTCGACGGGCGGCACGTGCGCACCCTGCTCGACCACGCGCCCCTGCCGGGCGGCTCGCACGCCGTGATCTGGAACGGGCGCGCCGCGGACGGCGCCGCCGCCGCGGCCGGCGTCTACTGCTACCGCCTCGAGGCCGGAGGCGCGCAGGCGGGACGGACGATGGTGATGGTCCGGTAAGCCGGATCACATCGAGCCGCAGCGCGGCCCTCGAGAGGCGGTCTCCACCGCCCTCGCAGCCCCGCCGCCGCGCCGCGGCGGCGCCTCGGCGGCGGTCGCTCCGCTGACCGGGATACCGGCCGGGCGGCCGGCGTCCAGCGACGACCTCGCCCAGCCCGCAATCCGCCAGGTTCGCTATGTCGGCGTTCATGCTGCATCCCGGACGGGGCGCCGGCGCCCGGGGCAACGCGGGGCGCTGCCCGAACCCGCCGCCACGCGCCCGGGGGCCACGATCCCCACCACCGGCAACCGCCTGTGTTAGAATGCCCGAGAGAGCCGGTGCGCCGGCAGCTTCCCACTCCCGAAGGAGGTCCATGATGCAAAAGCTACTGTGCCTGTTCGGCATTCTCGCACTGCTTGCCTGCCTGACGCCCACGGCCCGTGCCAACTGGGCAGACGACTTCGAGTCGTACGCCCTCGGCAGCGGTCTGCATGGCCAGGGCGGCTGGGCTGGCTGGGAGGGCAATGCTGGCGCGGACGCGTACGTGACCGACGCCTATGCCCTCAGCGGGACGCAGAGTGTCGAGATCATCAGCACCTCGGACATTGTCCAGGAGTTCTCCGGCTACACCTCCGGCGTCTGGGATTTCGTCGCCTGGCAGTACATCCCCGGCAATCACACCGGTGACACGTACTTCATCATGCTGAATACGTACGGTGTCGGTGTGCACAACTGGTCGGTCCAGGTGCAGTTCTCCGGTGGCGTCGTCACCTCGCAGAACGAGAACACGACGCTGCCCTGGATCACCGACCAGTGGGTCGAGATCAAGGTCGAGATCGACCTCGACACCGATCAGCAGAGCATCTACTACGGCGGCACCCTGCTGTCCCAGAAGAGCTGGTCCGATGGCGTGAGCGGCGGTGGCGCGCTCAACATCGGGGCGGTCGACCTGTTCAGTGATGGCGCCGACACGGTCTACTACGACGACTGCTCGCTCATGCCCGCGGGCGCGACGCCGGTCGAGGCCACCAGCTGGGGCCAGATCAAGAACTCGTTCAGGTAGACCTGGCGGACCACGAGCCGGTGCCGGCCGCGCGCCGCTCGGACCGCAGCTCGATGCACGACCAGTACGGGCCGGGTGTCACCACCCGGCCCGTTCTGCGTTCGATCTCCAGGACCTGCCACGGGCCCGCCTGCTCCCGGCGTGCCGAGCGCTCGCCGCGCGCGCTCCGCGCCACGGTCGGCGTCCCGCGCCAGCCCGGCCCGACGGCTCCCGCCCCTACCGGAGCAGGATCATCGAGCGCACCTCCGAGTGGCCATCGACCTGCAGCCGGTAGTAGTAGAGCCCGGAGGCCAGCGCCTCGCCCTGCGCATCCCGCCCGTCCCACTCGACGGTGTGCTCGCCGGTGGCCATGGCGCCGTCGACCAGGTCGAGCACATGGCGGCCATCGACGTCGAAGACGGCGAGCTGCACCTGCCCGGCGCCCTCCGGCACCTCGAACGCGATCGACGTGCGCGGGTTGAACGGGTTGGGTCGGTTCTGCCGCAGCAATCGACTTGCCACCGCGATGCCACCGCCCGGTTCGCCACCCTCCTCGACCGCGTTCACCAGCGCCTCGC
>JASFRE010000320.1:0-5673 GCA_050115055.1 Candidatus Eiseniibacteriota bacterium
GGCGCGCACGTCGCGCAGCAGCCCCTCGAGTCCGGGCAGATCGAAGACGTCGCCCAGGGCCTGCCGGTAGGTCTCGAGGACGACCGGGAAGCCGGGATAGCGACGCACCGCGCCGAGGAGCTGCTGCGCCTTGAGCCGCTGCGCCCACAGCGGCCGCCGGCCGCCCCCGCGCCACCGCTTGAGGAGCAATGCGCGCGCGGCGTTCTCGCGAAACAGCCCGGCGAAGAGAGCGGTGTCGGCCAGCTGCTCGGTGACCAGGTCGCGGACGCCGTCGGGGTCGGGCAGCAGCAGCTCGAGATCGGGCAGCTCCTCGGTGTCGGCGAGCCGCACCACGATGCCGTCGTCGGCGTACATGATCTGGCTCTCGCAGCCGCTCCGCACCGCGAGCATGCGCTGCACCGCCATCGCCCACGGGGCATGGATGCGGGCGCCGAACGGCGTCAGGATGCAGACGCGCCAGTCGCCGAGCTCGTCGCGAAAGCGCTCGACCACGATCAGTCGATCGCTGGGCAGCACCCCGGTCGCGGTGCGCTGTTCCTCGAGGTAGGCCGCGAGATTCTGTGCGGCCAGCGGGTCGAGCGGGCTCTCGGTGGCGATCCACTCCGCCAGCCGCTCCGGGGCGACGGCGGCGGCGGCGCGCAGGAAGGCGCCGAGCGCCCGACCGAGCTCGATCGGCCGCCCCGGCCCCTCGCCCTTCCAGAACGGTAGCCGCCCCGGCTCGCCCGGCGCCGGCACCACGACGACGCGATCGCGTGAGATCGCCTCGACCCGCCAGGTCGACGCCCCGAGCAGGATGTGATCGCCGCGACGCGTCTCGTAGACCATCTCCTCGTCGAGCTCGCCGACGCGCGGTCCATCCTCGCCGAGGTGCACCGAGAAGGTACCGCGGTCCGGGATCGTGCCGCCGTTCAGGCGGGCGACGAGGGTGGCACCGCGGCGGCCACGCACGCGATCGGCGGTGCGATCCCAGGCGAGGAGCGGTCGCAGGTCGGCCAGTTCGGTCGAGGGATAGCGTCCGCTCAGCATGTCGAGGGTCGCGGTCAGCGCCTCGCGCCCGAGCTGGTGGTAGGGATAGGCCCGCCGCACCAGACGGGCCAGCGCCTCCACCTCGCGCTCACCGTCGGCGCACAGCGCGACCAGCTGCTGGGCGAGCACGTCGAGGGCGTTCTGCGGCACGGTCAGCCGCTCGATCTCGCCCTCGCGCATGCGCCTGGCCACCACGGCGCTCTCGAGCAGATCACCGCGGAACTTGGGATAGATGCGGCCGACGCTCGTCTCGCCCACACGGTGACCGGCGCGCCCGACTCGTTGCAGTCCGCGCGCCACCGATCCAGGCGACTCGACCAGCAGGACCTGGTCGACCGCTCCCATGTCGATGCCGAGCTCGAGCGAGCTGGTGGCGACGATGCCGCGGATCTGACCACGCTTGAGCCCCTCCTCGATGGCGCGGCGCTGCTCGTGCGAGACGCTGCCGTGGTGGGCGCGCACCAGCTCCTGGCCGGCCAGCTCGTTCAGTCGTCGGGCGAGGCGCTCGCACAGACCACGGCTGTTCACGAAGACGATCGTCGCGTGGTGGGCGAGGATCTCCTCGAGGAGGCGCGGGTAGATCGCCGCCCACAGTCCGCGCTCCGGCGGCGGCGTGCCGATCTCGCGATCGTAGAGATCGCGCAAGATCGAGCCACCGGGACGGTCGCCGGTGAGCGCCGCGGGCGTCGTCCCGGACGATCCGTCCGGCAGGCCGGCGGGGGACGTCCCGCGGGCCCCGGTGGGTGCCGCCGCGGACGCCGGTGCGGGCGCCCGGGCGCCAGAGGACGGCTGCGCGAGCCCGGCGGCGGCCACCTCGGTCATGTCCGGCACCGGCACGCAGACCGCGAGATCCAGACATGGCGGCCGGGCGGCGTCGATCACCTCGACCGGCCGGTCGCCGCCGAGGAAGCGGGCGACCTCATCGTGCGGCCGCACCGTGGCCGACAGGCCGATGCGCTGCGGGTCGCCGGCAGCGATCTCGGCGACGCGCTCGAGGGACAGCGCCAGGTGCACGCCGCGCTTGGTGGCGGCGAGGGCGTGAATCTCGTCCACGATGAGGGTCTCGACCGTCCCCAGCGTGGCGCGCGCTCGCGAGCCGAGGATCAGGTAGAGGGACTCCGGCGTCGTCACCAGGATCTCGCCCGGGGCACGCAGCTGGCGCTGGCGCTCGCGAGGCGGGGTGTCGCCGGTGCGCACGCTGACGGTGAGCGGGCGCGCGCTGGTGCCGAGCCGTGCGGCCGCGAGCTCGACACCCCGGAGCGGTGCCCTCAGGTTGCGCTCGATGTCGTAGACCAGTGCCTTGAGCGGCGACACGTACACGACCCGCACCCCCGGCGTCTGAGGCTCGGGACCGGTCGCGAGGCGGTCGATGGTGGCGAGGAATGCGGCCAGCGTCTTGCCGCTGCCGGTCGGCGCCACGAGGAGCGCGTGCGCGCCGCGTCCGATCGCCTCCCACCCGCGGCGCTGCACCTCGGTCGGCGCGTCAAAGCTGGCATCGAACCAGGACCGCGTGGCCGGGCTGAAGGTCGTGTGCTCCATCGTACAGTTCGAGTCGTTCCGGGCCTGCGGTGGCGGCCCCTGGCGCCATGGCACCGTGGCGCCCGGTGGGGTGCCCGATCTTACCCGATCGGCCCACGAACGGGTCCGGATCGACGGGCGGCCCGTCCGTCAGTCGATCGCGCGCGCCGGCATTCGGTGGAACCGGGTTCGTTCCATTGTTGTTTCTCGCGGGAGTGCCGATGTACACTCCTAGCAGCTCGATCGCAGACCTTGCGACGGCCCCGGCGCATCAGGGCGGTGGAAGGGGCCGGGCGAGTTGGGACTCGCCGATCACAGGAACGCCCAGAAGGAGGTGATCCAGTGATATCTGACAGTCTTAGCTTGGCGGAGGTGGCGTCCCGAACGTGAGACGACTCCGTTGATCGCGTCGCCGTGAGAGGGGTTGGCTCGACCAGTAGGGCAACCCAACGCCACCGACGCACGAGCATCAGGCCCCGCCCGGCAACGGGCGGGGCCTTTCTCGTTGCCGCCAGGTAGGTTGCGGAGTTCGACCGGGGCGGCCCCGGGGACCGATGGCGTTGCGAGAGATTTGCAACGACAGGCGTCGTCGACCCGTAGTCCGGGACGAGCCGCTCTTCGGCGTCCCGCGCTCCGGCCGGTACCGGTACCGAGCACCGGTCGGGCGATCGCGACCACTCCCCCGGGCCCGCCGCGATGCACCTGACCGATCGGCATCCGAACTCCGTCGCCCGCTCCGGCAACCGATCCAGGACGACCCGACCGACGCGCGTCGCCCGCCCCCGTCCGCCGCTTCCGGGGGACACCGTGCCGACGCTGCTCGTCCTCGCCGGCCTGCTCGTCGCCACCGCCGCGCCGGTCGCTGCCGGCCCGACGCGCACCTACACGACGGCGCGTGCCGTGACCCCGCCGCGCATCGACGGCCGCCTCGACGAGGCGGTCTGGGACCTCGTGCCCTGGGCCGGCGACTTCGTCCAGCGCGACCCGGCCGAGGGCGAGCCGCCCAGCGCCCAGACCGAGTTCAAGATCCTCTACGACGATCACGACCTCTACGTCGCCTACCGTGCCCACGACCCGGAGCCCGAACGCATCGCCCGCATCCTGGCGCGACGCGACCACTTCCCCGGCGACTGGGTCGAGATCAACATCGACAGCTACAACGACGACCGCACGGCGTTCTCGTTCACGGCCAGTGTCTCGGGCACCCAGGGCGACGAGTTCATCTCGGACGACGGCAATGACTGGGACTCGAACTGGGATCCGGTCTGGGAGCACGAGGCGCGCGTCGACGACGAAGGGTGGACGGCCGAGGTTCGCATCCCGCTCAGCCAGCTGCGCTATGCCGAGCGCGAAGAGCAGGTCTGGGGCATCCAGGTGCAACGTCGCATCTACCGCTACGAGGAGCGCTCGACCTGGCAGGAGATCCCCAAGGACGAGGACGGCTGGGTCAGCATGTTCGGCGAGCTGCGCGGCATCCGTGGCATTCATGCCCAGCGCCAGATCGAGGTCCTGCCCTACACCCTCGCCCAGACCGAGCGCTTCGAGCGCCAGGCCGGCAACCCGTTTGCCGACGGCTCGGACAGCAAGCTGTCGGGCGGCCTCGACGCCAAGGTCGGCGTCACCAGCGACCTGACGCTCGATCTCACCGTCAACCCGGACTTCGGTCAGGTCGAGGCCGACCCATCCGTCGTCAACCTGACCGCCTTCGAGACCTTCTTCTCGGAAAAACGCCCCTTCTTCATCGAGGGCAGCAACATCTTCGACTTCCGGCTAGCACCATCGGTGGCGTTCGGCACCCATACCGGCGACCGGCTGTTCTACTCGCGCCGCATCGGCCGCCCGCCCCACTACCGGGCCGACTGGTTCGAAACGGGCTACGTCGACCAGCCGCAGTTCACGTCGATCGCCACCGCCCTCAAGCTGACCGGCAAGACATCGGACGGCCTGTCCATCGGCGTCCTCGAGAGCGTTACCTCGAGGGAGCGGGCGCTCGTCGAGCACGAAGGCATGCGCCACGAGGTCACGGTCGAACCGCTGTCCAACTACCTCGTCGGCCGCCTGCAGCGCGACTTCCGGCGTGGCGACACACGGCTCGGCGGCATGGTGACCGCGGTCCACCGCAACATCGACGCCGACGAGGTCGGCTTTCTGCACGACGCCGCCTACACCGGCGGACTCGACTTCTTCCATTACCTGGACCGGCGGCGGTACTACCTGGCGCTCAACCTGGTCGCCAGCCAGGTACGCGGCAGCGAGCGAGCGCTGCTCGCCACCCAGACCGCACCGGCGCGCTACTTCCAGCGCCCGGGCAACGAAGGCCAGGCCGTCGACTCGACCCGCACGCGGCTGTCCGGGCACGGTGGCTCGCTCCGCGTCGGGCGTTTCACCGGGACCCTCAACTTCGACGTCGGCGCCGCCTGGCGCTCGCCGGGGCTCGAGCTGAACGACATCGGCTATGTGCGGAATGTCGACGAGATCAACCAGTTCGGCTGGGTCGGCTACAACCTGCGCAATCCGTTCAGCATCTTCCGGCGCATGCACTTCAACTGGAATCAGTGGCTCGACTTCGAATACGGCGGCAGCCTGCTCTACCAGGCCTTCAACTTCAACACCAACGCCGTCTTCAGCAACTACTGGAACTACAACCTGTCGGTCACGCGTCAGAACGAGCGCACATCGAACTACGAGCTACGCGGTGGCCCGGCCATCAAGATGCCCGGCGACGTCTCGGGCGAGTTCGGGGTCCATTCCGACTCCCGGCGCCAGCTCGCCGTCGGCGCCGGGGCGAGCGCCACCCGCTTCGACGTCGACGCCGGCCGCTCCGCCAGCCTGTGGACGGACGTCACCTGGCGGCCAAGCAATGCCGTGCGGCTCGAGGTGAACCCCTCCTACACCCACAACCAGCCCGACATGCAGTACGTCACGCGCGCCGGCAGTGGCGACGTCAGCCGCTACATCTACGGCCGGCTCGACCAGAAGACCTTCGACGTCTCGGTCCGCCTCGAATACGCGGTCACCCCGACCCTCACCGTCCAGCTCTACACCGCACCCTTCGTCTCCGCCGGACGCTACGACCGCCTGCGCCGCATCACCCGGCCCCGCGCTGCGGTCTACTCCGATCGCTACCGC
>JASFRE010000321.1:0-5670 GCA_050115055.1 Candidatus Eiseniibacteriota bacterium
TGGCGACGTCGGGGTCGTGTCGGTCGGGTCCGGCTTCAGCCTGACGCTCCAGGACGTGCTGGCGCACTACGGTTTCAGGGCCTTCGACTTCTGCGACTGCTCCGGCAGGCCGCCGGCGCACAAGGTGGGGGCCTCGGTCAAGCTGGTCTTCTCGAACCCGACGATCCGGGGCTTCCTGATCATGAGCGGTACCGTGACCCAGGATCTGACGGTCACCGCGCAGGGCATCATCGATGCCCACAAGGCGCTGCGACCGACCATCCCGTTCATCGTGCGTCTGGCCGGCAACCGTGATCGCGAGGCCTACCAGATGCTCCAGGAGGCCGGCATCCAGGCTTTCCAGCGCGAGGACTTCGCCGAGGACGCCATCGGGGAGCTGAAGTGCCAGATGGCCGGTGCGGCGACCACCGGGGGAGGTGCCCGATGAGCATCCTGGTCGACGAGAGGACCCGCACCGTGATCCAGGGCGCCACCGGCGAGTCCGGGCATCGCTTCACCCGCCGGATGCGGGACTTCGGCACCCCGCCGGTGGCCGGCGTGCCGCCGGACTTCGTCAAGGACGCGGTCTTCGAGGCGATGGACGCCGGGATTCCGCGCATCTTCATCTACTCCGAGCACGTACCGCTGCACGACGGGTTCGAGATGATGGACGCCGACGACGAGCGCGGTGTGGCCATCGTCGGCCCCAACACGCCCGGCATCGTCAGCCCCGGCAAGTACCGGCTCGGCGGGCTCGGCGGGGCGCCTGACTACGCGCACGCCATCTTCAAGCGCGGGGTCGTCGGGGTCGTGTCGCGCGCCGGCGGCATGACCTCGACGCTCAGCGACACGCTGTCGAGCGCCGGCATCGGCCAGTCGACCGCCTTCGGCTGCGGCGGCGACGCCATCGCCGGCACGGTGGCGCGCGAGGGTTTCCGCTTCGGCCACGCCGGGGCGCTGGTCGAGCACGGTCGGGGCACGTTCGAGTCGAAGGTCAAGGCGCACGAGTCGGTCGGCGTCAAGGTCGCGCCGACGCTCCGCGAGATCCCCGAACGGGTGCGCGCAGCGCTGGCCGAATGCGGTGTCACGGAGCTCGACCTCGGCGACGCCCTGGTCGGACCGGAGCCGGTGGAGGAGGCATCATGAGCGCCGCACAGGGAGGCTCGACCGACGCGACGACGCCGGGCGCCAACCGCGAGGGCGCCTGGAAGACCGGTGTCTCGTACGTCGAGCCCAACGTGATCCGCATCCGCGGGTACGACATCAACGATCTCCTGGGGCGGCTGTCGTTCGGCGGTGCGGTCTATCTCCTGTGGAAGGGCGAGCTGCCGGATGCGCCGACGCAGCGGCTGGTCGACGCGATCATGATCGGCTCGATGGACCATGGGGCGACGCCGCCGTCGGTCCTGACCGCGCGCACGGTTGCCTCCTGCGGGGCGCCGCTGGGCTCGGCGGTGGCGGCCGGCATCCTGGCGCTCTCCAAGCACCACGGCGCCGCGGTCGAGAACTGCCGCCGCATGATCGAGGCGGTGCTGGAGCGTGCGGAGGCCGGCGGCGATCTGGTTGCGGCGGCCGGGGAGCTGCTCGATGCCATGAAGGCGCGCGGCGAGCGGGCGCCCGGCATGGGCCATCGCCTCCACCAGGAGGACCCGCGTCCCGAGCACCTGTTCGAGCTCTGCGGGGCATGCGGTACGAGCGGCCTCCACATCGCGGCGATCCGCGCCGTGCGGGAGGCGCTGGCGGCCCGCGGCAAGGAGCTGCCGATCAACATCGACGGGGCGGTCGCCGCGTGTCTGGCGGAGATCGACTTCCCGTTCGAGCTGTCCAACGCGCTGTTCATCATCTCGCGGGCGGCCGGCATCACCGTGCAGGCACGCGAGGAGCAGGCGCGCGAGCGGCCGATGCGCAAGATCAACCCGTACGCGTGGGAGTACGACGGGGTTCCACCACGAACCCCCTGATCGGGGGGAGGGTGCATGAGGAGGGGGCGCATGAGGCGATGTCAGACCAGGGGGGCGGGTGTCGGCACGGCGTTCGCTCTCGCGGCATCAGCGCTGCTGGCGGTCGCGACCGGCGCGTTCGCGGACTTGGCGACGTCGTCGCCACCCATGGCGCAGTTCCTCAAGACGCGCGGTGTGGCGGACGCCGTCTTCTCGCCCGACGGTGAGCACGTCGCCTACCTGGACGACGTCACCGGCACCGCACAGGTCTGGGTGACGGCCGTCGACTGCGGCCGGCCGACACAGGTCACGTTCTTCGACGGCCGGGTCCGTGGCGTCAGCTGGTCCTGGGCCGATCCGCGCCGTCTCCTGATCCAGAAGGACGTCGACGGTGACGAGCGTTACCAGCTCTACCTCCTCGATCTCGAGGACGCGGACGGTCGCGGCGGTGTCCGGATCGAGCGGCTGACGACCGCCGAAGGGGCCCGGCACGGTTTCGGCGGCTGGTCGCGTGATGGCCACCGCATCGCCTATCGTTCGAACGCCCGGCAACCAGCGTCGTTCGACGCCTACGTGATGGACCTGGGGAGCCGGGTCGCGCGGCGCGTCCAGGAATCCGACGGGCTGCTGGCCGCCGCGGGCTTCGCCCCGGGCGGCGAACGGCTGCTGACGAAGCTCACGACCGGCCCCGACGAGAGCAGGCTCTTCGTCGTCGACCTTCGAGACGACGCGGTCCGCCCCCTGACGCCGGCCGACGCGCCGGCCGCACGCTACGACTACACGTACTGGACTGCCGATGGACGCGGCATCCTGACGTTGACCGATCGTGATCGGGATCTGCGCAGCCTGGCGCGGATCGATGTCGCGAGCGGCGCCGTCGAGTACCTGAGGGACGACCCCTGGCCGGCCGAGCGCCTCGAGGTGTCGGCCGACGGCAGGCGCCTGGCACTGTCGCTGAATGAGGACGGCTACTCCGAGCTGCACCTGCACGATCTCGAGGCCGATCGGGCGCTCGACGTGCCGGCCTTGCCGCGAGGCGTCATCTACGATCTCGACTTCACGCCGGACGGCCGGCGGCTGGCGGTGACGCTGAGGACGCCGCAGCGCATGGGCGAGATCTTCGTCATTGACCTCGAGACCGGCACGGTGCGGCAGCTGACGCACGCGAGTCAGGCCGGCATCCCGGACTCGATCCTGGTCGAGCCGCGCATCGTGCGCTACCAGAGCTTCGACGGGCTCGAGATCCCCGCCCTCCTGTTCGTGCCGGACCGGCCGAGCGGCCGCCGGCCGCCTCCCTGCCTGGTCTATGCACACGGCGGCCCGACCAGCCAGTCCCGGCCGCGTTTCAGCGGTTTCCTGCAGTACTTCGCCGCCCGCGGCTTCGTGGTCTTCGCCCCCAACGTGCGCGGCTCGAGTGGCTATGGTCGCACCTTCCTGAACCTCGACAACGTCGAGCGGCGCGAGGACTCGGTACGCGACCTCGCACTGGGCGTCGAGTGGCTCGTGGCGGAGGGGCTCGTCGATCCGGAGCGCGTGGCGATCTATGGTGGCAGCTACGGTGGCTACATGGTGCTGGCAGCGCTGACGCTCTACCCGGACATGTGGGCGGCCGGCGTCGAGAGCGCCGGGATCGCCAACTTCGTGACCTTCCTCGAGGGCACGGGGGCCTACCGGCGGGCCCATCGCGAGCAGGAGTACGGCAGCCTCGCGACCGACCGCGAGCTGCTGCGCCGCCTGTCGCCGATCCACCGCGCCGACAGCATCCAGGCACCGCTCCTCATTCTGCATGGCGCCAACGATCCGCGTGTGCCGGTCGGCGAGGCCGAGCAGATCGCCGCCGCGCTCGAGGCGCGCGGCGGCGTCGTCGAGTTCATGCGTCACGAGGACGAGGGGCACTCGATCGGCAGGGTCGAGCGGCGGATCGAGACCTACACGCGGGTCGCGGCGTTCATCGAGGAGCATTTGGGGCTGGCACCATCTCCATGACCCGCGTGCGGGTCCATCGGACGAGGCGCGCGATGCGAATCCTGTTCCTGGGCGGCACGGTGTTTCTCGGCCGCCACCTGGTGGAGGCGGCGCTCGGCCGCGGCCACACGGTGACGCTGTTCCACCGCGGCCGGTCCAACCCGGACCTGTTTGCCGGCGTGCGCGGTGTCGAGCGGGTGCTCGGCGATCGCGATGGCGGGCTCGGTGGGCTCGACGCCCTCGACACGCCGCGCTGGGACGCGGTCATCGACACCTCGGGCTACGTGCCGCGGGTGGTCGGGGCGGCGGCAACGCGACTGGCCGGCAGCGTCGATCATTACACCTTCATCTCCTCGGTGTCGGTCTACGGTGACCTCCGCACGGTGGGGGTGGACGAGACCTCACCGGTGGCGACGCTCGAGGATCCGGCGACCGAGGAAGTGACCGGTGCCACCTACGGGGCGTTGAAGGCGCGCTGCGAGCAGGCGGTGGAGCAGGCCTTGCCCGGTCACACGCTCGTCGTCCGTCCCGGTCTCATCGTCGGCCCGTACGATCCGACCGATCGTTTCACCTACTGGGTCTGGCGTCTGGCAGACGGCGGCTCGGTGCTGGCGCCTGGGCGCCCTGAGCGTCTGGTGCGCTGGATCGACGCTCGTGACCTCGCGGCGTGGACGCTGGACCGGGTCGAGGCGGGCACCACCGGGGTCTTCAACGTCGACGGCCCGGCAGCGGCGCCGGTCTCGATGTGGCAGCTGCTGGCCAGCTGTCGGAACGCCTCGGGGACCGAGTCGGAGCTGATCTGGGTCGACGAGGAGTTCCTCCGCGAGCAGGGTGTGGCTCCCTGGTCGGAGCTGCCGCTCTGGATCCCGGAGAGCGATCCGGAGAGCGCCGGCTGGCCCGGGGTGTCGATCGAGCGGGCGCTGGCTGCCGGCCTCGGCTTCCGGCCGCTCGACACGACCGTGCAGGACACGCTGGCCTGGACGCTGGCGCGGCCGGCCGATCGCACCTGGCGCGCCGGGCTGCGGCGCGAGCGCGAGAGCGAGCTCCTGGCGGCCTGGCGGGCCACCCGTCAGGCCGGCTGAGCGCGGGTACCCATGCGCCGCGTGGATCTGCTCGAGACCCTCGCCGCTCGGATCGACGCCGTCGTGCGCCCGCATCCGCTGCGGGTGGCGATCGACGGGGTCGACGGGGCCGGCAAGACGGTGCTGGCCGATGCACTGGTGGCGCCGCTCGGACAGCGGGGGAGACCGGTCATCCGCGCCGGCATCGATGGCTTCCACCGACCGCGGCGCGAGCGCCTGGCGCGGGGTGCGGAGTCGGCGGCCGGCTACTATCACGACTCCTTCGATCACGAGGCCCTGCGGGCGGCGTTGCTCGACCCGCTCGGCCCGGACGGCAGCCGGCGCTACCGGCGGGCCTGCTTCGACTACCGGTCCGACCGGCCGCTCGCCCCACCGCTCGAGATTGCCGATCCCCGGGCCGTGTTACTCTTCGATGGTGTTTTCCTGCAGCGACCGGAGCTCCGGGACGGCTGGGACCTCGTCGTCTTCGTGCACGCTCCGTTCGAGGTCAGCGCGGCGCGGGCGCGGGCGCGCGACCTGTCGGCGCGCCCGGATGTCGCGGCGGAGCGCGGTGAGGCGGCGCGCCGGCGGCTGGAGCGCGAGATCGAGCGGCGCTACGCGGTACGCTACGTCCCCGGGCAGGAGCTGTACCTCGATGCCTGCCGGCCGCGGGAGCGGGCCGACCTGGTGGTCGTGAACACCGATCCGGCCGCCCCGGAGCTCGA
>JASFRE010000322.1:0-5659 GCA_050115055.1 Candidatus Eiseniibacteriota bacterium
GCAAGCAGAGGTAGCGCTGGACGTTGCGGGGAGCCCGCTGGCGGCGAAAGAAGCCGATGCGCTTCCAGCGCCAGCCGTCGGTCGAGTGGTGATGGGGACAGCCGGGGTTCGGGCAGAAGGGGGGCGTAGCGGCCCCGGATGTCTTGCTCATGACCCCCGCTCAGAGCAAGCACCGTGCTAGACACAGATGTCGGGGCACGAGCAATGGCACACCAATTGCTTGTTTTCTCCCCGGAACTTCGGCTACCCTCTCCCCTGTCTGATGAACACGCAGAAACGGATCCGCCGCGAGATCCATCACGCCGTCGTCCGGGTGCTGTTGCACGGCGTCGGCGTCATGCCGCGGCGCATGGCCCAAGAGCTCTTCGCGCTGGTCGGTCACATCGGCCACGCGACGCTTGATCGTGATCGTCGGCGCGTCCAGCGCCACTTGGCGCTGGCTTTTCCGGAGCTCGATGAGCGGGCGCGCCGACGGCTGGCGCGACGTGTGTTCGTCGAACTCGGGCGCAACGCGACGGATGTCTTCCGCGGGCTGTGCCGGCCGCCGGGCGAATGCGCCCGTCTGATCGCAACGGTGGAGGGCGAGAGGAACCTGGAGCGGGCCTGTGCGGGTGGTCGGGGTGCGGTCGTGGTCACCGGTCACCTCGGTGCGTGGGAGCTGCTGGTCGCTCCCTTCGTGCAGCGCGGCTTAAGGGTCTGTGTGATCGCCCGACCGCTGCGTGACCCGAGGTATCAGCGGCTCATCGAGGATCTCCGCCGGCGCCTCGGCGTCGAGGTCGTGCGCGAGGGCGAGACCCCGAGGGCGCTGGTGCGCGCGCTGCGTGGCGGGGCGCTGGTCGGTGTCCTCATCGACCAGAATCGCACGTCGCGCGGTGTCTGGGTCGAGCTGTTCGGGCGCCCGGCATGGACGCCGACGGGTGCCGCCGTGCTCGCGCGGCTAGCCGGAGTGCCGCTCGTGCCGATGGCGATCCGGCGCGCCGGTCGACGACATCGCATCACGATCGGCGAGCCGATCCGGGTGGCGCCGGATGAGCCCGGCGCGATCCTGGCGGTGACAGCGGCGAGCGTGAAGGTGCTCGAGGGCTGGATCCGGGAGACGCCGGACCAGTGGGTGTGGATGTACGACCGCTGGCGTGGTCCGCGCGTGGTCGGTGCGCGCACGGTTCGCGGCGCTGCGAGGTCACCCGGGCGACGGCCGGCGGAGACGCCGGTCGGGACGCCTCGGGTGACGCCAGGGACGGCGTCACCGGTGGTGCCGCCCACGGCAGTGGATGTGCGGCCGGCCGGCGCGGTCGTGCCGGAAGTGGATGACTGACGATGCGAGGACGACCTCAGGTGACGTGGTGGCGGTGCGTGTGCTGGCTCGTGCTCGGGGGGCTGAGCGTGACGGCCTGCTCGGAGGACGGGGCGCGGCAGCGGCCGGGCGAGGGCGAGGACGGCGGCGAGCTCCCGGATCAGCAGATCACCGACTTCGTGCTGCGCGAGACCGACGAGGGAGCGCTCGCCTGGGTGCTCCAGGCGGAAACCGCCGAGGTATTCGAGCAGCGCAACGAGATCCGTGCCTCGAACCTGTCGGTCGATTTCTACGACGAGGAGGGCGAGGTTTCGTCGGTGCTCACGGCCCGCGAAGGCACGATCCACCGGCGGTCGAACGCCATGCAGGCGCGCGGCGATGTCGTGGTGCGCTCGCGCGATGGCCGGGTGCTGGAGACGCAGACGCTGCAATACTCGCCGGCGACGCAGCGCGTGTCGACGGACGACTTCGTGCGCATCATCGACGGGCGCAACGTCCTGACCGGCTACGGTCTGGAGTCCGATCCGGATCTGCGGGAGGGGACGTTCGAGATCAAGCGAGACGTCCAGGCGACGGTGCTCGATGCTCCGCCGGTCGACGGCGACGAGGACGGTACCGGTCCGTCAGGCGACCGGCAGGGGGAGGAGTGGAACGGCGGCGGCGCGTCTGGCGGCGATGCCGATCGTTCGTGAGGTCATGTCGCTCATCGCGCGCGGTCTCGTCAAGTACTACGGCAAGTGGAAGGTGGTGCAGGGCGTCTCGATCGACGTCGGCGCCGGCGAGGTCGTTGGCCTGCTCGGTCCCAACGGCGCCGGCAAGACGACGACGTTCTACATGATCGTCGGGCTCTTCCGGCCCGACGGTGGCACCATCCAGCTCGACGAGCTCGACATCACTCGCCTGCCGATGTTCCGGCGGGCGCGGATGGGTCTGGGCTATCTGCCCCAGGAGGCCTCGATCTTCCGCCGGCTGACGGTGCGGCAGAACCTGATGGCCATTCTCGAGACACTGCGGCTCGGCCGGGCCGAGCGTGAGGAGCGCTACGAGTCGATCGTCGACGAGCTGTCGATCGGCCATCTGGGGGACCGGCGCGCCTACAATCTGTCGGGTGGCGAGCGGCGGCGGGTCGAGATCGCGCGGGCGCTCACGACGCATCCGCGGTTCATGCTCCTCGACGAGCCGTTCGTGGGAATCGACCCGATCGCGGTCGCAGACCTCCAGGAGGTCATCAGTGGGCTGAAGCAGAAGGGGATCGGGATCCTGATTACCGATCACAACGTCAGGGAGACGCTGAGCACGACCGACCGGGCCTACCTGATGTACGAGGGTGGCATCGCCATCTCGGGGACGGCGCGCGAGCTCGCGGACGACCCGGTGGCCCGGGAGCTCTACCTGGGAGAGAAGTTCAGACTCTAGCGCCGAGCGCGCGCCGCTGCCCGCCGGGGCACGAGGCAGGACTATGAAGATCGGTCTGCAACTGCAACAGAAGCAGTCGCTCATCATGACGCAGCGACTCCAGCAGGCGCTCAAGCTGCTGCAGGTGCCGACGCTCGAGCTGCAGCAGATCCTGCAGCAGGAGCTGCAGCAGAACCCGCTGCTCGAGGAGGTCTCCGACTTCGAAGAGGTGGAGGAGACTCCCGAGTCGCCGGAGGAGTCGAGCGAGACGTCGCAGGAGGAGAGCGAGACCGCCAGTCCGGAGACCTCATCCGAGACGAGCAACGCCGAGGACGAGACCCGGGAGGGAGAGAAGAGCCTCGAGGAGTGGGAGGAGTACTGGCAGGAGGCCAGCTTCGATCACTCGTTCACGCGCGGCGAGGTGATGTCGGCGGAGGACTTCTACGAGAAGGTACCGACCACCTCCATGACGCTGGCCGACCACGTGACCCAGCAGCTCCACGAGTCGACCGACGACGACGCGCTGATCGCGATCGGCGACTACCTGATCGGCTCGATCGACGAGCGCGGCTTCCTGACCATGTCGTCGGAGGAGGTGGCCGAGGTCCTCGATGTGCCGGTCGAGGCGGTCGACGAGGCGGTGGTGTTGCTCCAGAGCTTCGAGCCGCCCGGGGTGGCGGCGCACGATCTGCGCGAGTGCCTGCTCATCCAGTTGCGCGGACGCGGCGAGGGGGGCACCCTCCCGTACCGGATCGTCGAGGAGCAGTTCGAGAACCTGAAGGAAAAGCGCTACAACGAGATCGGCAAGGCGCTCCACATCACGGTCGGCGAGGTGCAGGAAGCCGCGGATGTCATCGCCACCCTGAACCCGCGCCCCGGCAACGAGATCACCTCCGACGAGATCAAGTACGTCATCCCGGACCTGGTCGTCGAGCGCGTCGACGACGACTATGTCGTCTACCTGAACGATCGCAACGTGCCACGCCTGCGCATCTCGAACGCCTACCGGCACATCCTGAGCGATCGGCGCGGCAGGAAGGGCGACGAGACCCAGAAGTACATCGTCGGCAAGCTGAACTCGGCGCGCTGGCTGATCCAGACCATCGAGCAACGCCGCAAGACGATGGTCAAGGTGATGCAGTCGATCGTCGAGAAGCAGCGCGACTTCTTCGAACGCGGCATCAGTCAGCTGCGTCCCTTGACCCTCCAGCAGGTCGCCACCGAGATCGGTATGCACGAGTCGACCGTGAGTCGCGTGACGACCAACAAATACGTGCAGACGCCGCGCGGCGTCTTCGAACTCAAGTTCTTCTTCTCGAGCGGTCTCGAGACGGAGGACGGCGAAGAGATGTCGGCCAAGTCCGCGAAGGGACAGATTCGCGAGCTGATCGACGGCGAGGACAAGAAGGACCCGTTGTCGGATCAGCGCATCGCCGACATCCTGCATGGCCGCGGTCTGAAGATCGCTCGCCGCACCGTGGCCAAGTACCGTGAGCAGCTCAACATCATGCCCGCACGATTCCGCAAGCGCCACTAGCACGGAGGCAGGGCACAGGTCACCACGAGGGGGACCGGTGATGGACGCGGGGCTCGCGAATCAGGACGGATCGCCACCCGCCGCAGGCGGGGGGCGCCGAGGAGACACGTGATGGACGTCGTTTTCACCGCCAGGCACTTCGAGCTGGCGCCACACCTGAAGGAACAGATCGAGCGCAAGCTCTCCAAGCTCGACGGCATCATCGGCCAGGCCACCGAGGCACGCGTCATCCTCACGGTGGAGAACTACCGCCACCAGGCCGAGGTGCAGATCACCGCCCGCGGCCAGGACTTCATTGCCGCCAGCGAGGCGGGTGACATGCTGTCGGCCACCGATCAGGTCCTCGACCGGCTGGAGCGCCAGCTCAGGCGATTCAAGGACCGGCGCGTGCGCCGCCGCCGCGATGGTCGGCGCGCACCGTCTCCGGAAGAGGTGGCGGCGGTGGCCTCGACGGCAGGTGGCGAGCCGGCGGCGCCGCTGGATGCCCTGCCGGCGCTGACGCGGCACGACCAGGTCTCGACGCGCCCGATGACCATCGACGAGGCGATCGAGCAGCTCGACGAGAGCGGCGCCGAGTACCTGCTGTTCTCGAACACGGAATCGGAGCGGCTGACCGTCCTCTACCGGCGCGCCGACGGGACGTTCGGCCTGATCGAGCCGACCAAGTAGCGACACGGAGCGCGCACACTCGGCGTCAGTCCCGGCCTTCGACCAGCGAGCGGCACCGGCCATGGATATGCTTTCGGTCGAGCAGTTCTACCGAGACAAGCGGGAAGACCTGGAGCTCGAGGTCCTCACCGACAGCCTGGCGGCACGTTCCGCGATCACCGTCGCCGACGTCAGCCGTCCGGGGCTGTTGCTGACCGGCTTCACCGAGAACTTCCTGAGCGACCGGATCCAGATCTTCGGGCAGACCGAGGTCTGGTACCTGTCGACGCTTCACGAGGAGGTGCGGCAGCAGGCGGTGGCGCGGCTGTTCGAGTACGACGTGCCGTGCATCATCGTCTCGAAGCAGCTCGACGTGCCGCCCGAGTTCATCCAGTTCGGTAACGAGCGCCGCATCCCGATCCTGCGCACCCCGAAGTCGACGACGCCGTTCATTCATCAGCTCACCACCTACCTGGACGTCATCTTCGCGCCGCAGATGACGGTCCATGGTTCGCTGGTGGACGTCTACGGGGTCGGGCTCCTGATCACCGGCCGCAGCGCCATCGGCAAGTCCGAGTGCGCCCTCGACCTGGTCGAGCGAGGTCACCGGCTGGTGGCCGACGACGTGGTCACGCTGACCCGCCGCCACGACGGCATCTTGATCGGCATGGGCAACGATATCCTCCGTCACCACATGGAGATCCGGGGGCTGGGGATCATCGACGTGCAGACCGTGTTCGGGATCCGGGCGATCCGTGTCCAGAAGCGCATCGAGGTCGAGGTCA
>JASFRE010000323.1:0-5647 GCA_050115055.1 Candidatus Eiseniibacteriota bacterium
CTCGAGGAAGCCCGGGGCGAACTCCTGCCACAGCCCGGCGCGCGCGACGTCGTAGACCACGTCGGCGTAATCGGCGCCCTCGATCTCGAGGTCGGGAGTGATGCCGCCGCCGGCCAGGATCTCGCGTCCCATCGACGTGTAGAAGATGTCGCGGTCGTCGACGTGGTGCTCGGCGCCACTGTCGTCGATCCCTGCGGTGACGCGCGGCTCGACGCGGCGATGGTCGCTCTGGATCGAGCGACCGCTCGGCGTGTAGTACTTGGCCGTCGTCAGCTTGATCGCCGAGCCGTCCGACAGGCTGAGGACGGTCTGCACCGACGCCTTGCCGAACGACGTCTGGCCGACGACGAGACCGAGGTCCCAGTCCTGCACGGCGCCGGAGACGATCTCCGAGGCGCTGGCGCTACCGCGATCGATCATCACCACCAGCTGCAGGTCCTCGTAGACGTGCCGCGAGCGCGAGCGGTACTCACGCTGGTCCCGCCGGTTGCGGCCGCGCGTCTCGACCACCAGCTTGCCGGCCGGCACGAAGCATTCCGCCACCTCGACCGCCTGGTCCAGCAGGCCGCCGGGATTGCCGCGCAGATCGAGGATCAGCCCGTGCATGTTCTCGTCATCGAGCCGCTCGATGGCGTCCCTGAGGTCACGGGCGGTGTGCTCCGAGAACGAGGAGATGCGGACGTAGCCGATGCCGTCCGGATCGACGAAGGCGTACGGCACGCTCTTCAGCTCGATCACGTCGCGCTGCACCTCGATGTCGATGAGCCGGCTGTCGCGCCCGCGCGCCACCTGGAGCTCGACCGACGTGCCACGGGGTCCGCGCATGTGGTGGACGGCATCATCGAGCGTCATCGCCTCGGTGCTCTCGCCGTCGATCTCGACGATGCGATCGCCGGCGAGCACCCCGGCCCGGTAGGCCGGCGTGCCCTCGAAGGGCGCGATGACGGTCAGGAATCCGTCGCGGATCGAGATCTGGATGCCGAGGCCCTCGTAGTTGCCGCTGGTGCCGATCCGGAGGTTGGTGAAGTCGTCGGGATCGAGGAACACCGAGTAGGGATCGAGAGCGGACAGCATGCCGCGGATCGCGTCGTGGGTGATCTCATCGGTGGTCATCTCGTCCACGTATTGCGTGCGGACCTTGGCGATCGCCTCGGCCAGGAGGCGCAGGTTCGGGTCGACGCTACCGCGGACCTGACCGGTACTGACGGCGCGCCCGCCCAGGATCAGCACGATGAGGATGACGAGGACGGGGATGATCCGGCGACTGCGCATGCTTCTACCTCCTGCCAGGGTCCCGCCGGCGGCATGACGCGGGTCAGACCGACCGGCGACTGGCGACCCGGTGCGGGTCGCCTAGCGGGGGCGTTCGATCACCGACTCGACGATCTCCAGGATACGACGATGGACGGCCTCGGGATCCAGCGATGCGTCGATCCGTCGCATCCGCCCCGGCTCGGCCACCCGCAACCGCTCGTAGGCCTCGCGCACGGCACGGTGAAAGGTCGCCGACTCGGCATCGAGCCGGTCGGACCGTCCCCGCCCCTGTACCCGGTCGTTCCCGGTCTCGACCGGCACGTCGAGCAGCAGCGTCAGGTCGGGCACCAGGCTTCCGGCGGCGGCGCGGACGGCCTCGCGCACCCAGGGCGCGTCGAGCCCGCGACCGGCGACCTGGTAGGCCAGCGTGGCATCGGTGAATCGATCCGACAGCACCACCTTGCCGGCGGCCAGCGCCGGCCGCACCACCTCGTCGACGTGCTGCGCGCGGTCGGCGAGGAGCATCAGGAGCTCGGCCAGAGGGACCGGCCGGTAGGCGTGTCCAAGAATGAGATCGCGCAGCGCCCGCCCGAGATCCGTGCCCCCGGGCTCCCGCGTCACGACGACCCCCCGGCCCCACCCTTGCACGACGCGCGCCAGTCGCTCGATCTGCGTGGTCTTTCCCGAACCCTCGCCACCTTCGAAGGTTATGAACCTGCCCAGCACCCTGACGGTTCCTCGAGCGACGTCCCGGGGCCGCCGGTCTGCCCGTTTCTGCGCCCACGCAGCACTCAGATCGCCCGGCCGCCCCGGCGGCGCCGGCGACCGCCTCCAGGCAACCGCCTCCAGGCGAGCGCGTGGCAGTCAGCCGCCGCGCGCTCGGGCCGGCTGGGGCACTCAGACCAGCGACTGCGCCTTGCGACGGCGGCCGGTCGACGAGGCGCGGGGCGTCGACTTGCGGCGGCTGCCGCTGCCGTCGCGCGCGCTGCCGCCCTTGCCGGTGCCCCGGTTGCTGCCGGTCGCCCGACCGGTGCTCCGGGCACGTCCGCCGCGAGCCGCCTTCTTGCGGCTCGTGCGAGCGGCGCGATTGCCGTTCGACGAGGCGGTGCCCGGCACCAGCGTCTTGGCGCCCGTGCCGCGCTTCTTGCGACCGCCGCGGCGCGCGCCGGCGGCCATCTCGACGATCCACTCCTCGAGTCGCGTGCGGGCGACGTCGTCGGTCACCTGCTGGGGGGGCGACTTCTTGAAGTAGGCCGACGGCTCGTAGAGGGCGCCGCTCAGGCCATTGTCGAGTCCGAGCTTCGCGCATCGCACGCAGTCGATGATGACGCCGGCGGAGTTCGGCGAGTCCCAGACCTCGAGCTTGATCTCCATGTTGAGCGGCACGTCGCCGAAGGTCCGACCCTCGAGTCGGATGTAGGCCCACTTGCGGTCGTCCAGCCAGGCGACGTAGTCCGAGGGGCCGATGTGCACGTTGCGCTCGCCGATGTCATAGTCGAGCTGCGAGGTGACCGCATTGGTCTTCGAGATCTTCTTCGACTCGAGCCGGCTGCGCTCGAGCATGTTCAGGAAGTCGGTGTTGCCGCCGACGTTCAGCTGGCTGGTGCGCTCGAGGCGGACACCACGATCGCGGAACAGACGCGCCAGCACGCGATGGGCGATGGTCGCCCCGACCTGCGACTTGATGTCGTCACCGATCACCGGCACGCCGGCATCCTCGAAGCGACCCCGCCAGTACTCCTCGCGGGCGATGAAGACCGGGATGGCGTTGACGAACGCGCAGCCCGCCTGCAGCACCTGCTCGACGTACCACTTGGTCGCCTGCTCGCTGCCGACCGGCAGGTAGTTGACGACGACGTCGGTCTTGGTCTCGCGTAGCAGATTGACCAGGTCGGCGGTCGACCCTGGCGCCGGCTCGATCACCTTCTTCAGGTACTGACCGAGTCCGTCGTGGGTCATGCCGCGCTCGACGGTGACACCGGCCGGTGGCACGTCGGCGAAGCGGTAGGTGTTGTTCGGGTACTCGTAGATCGCCTCGGCGAGGTCCTTGCCCACCTTGCGCCGGTCGATGTCGATGGCTGCCGAGAACTCGATGTCCCGGATGTGATAGCCACCCAGGTTGACATGCATGAGACCGGGGACGAACTCGTCGTCCCGCGCGTTGCGGTAGTAGTGCACTCCCTGGACGAACGAGGAAGCGCAGTTCCCCACCCCGATGATGGCTACCCGCACCTTTGGCATCGTATCCAAGCCTCCTTCATGAACACCGACCCGGGTCGGCCGAGCGGACCGGGGCCGCGAGCGTCGGGGCGGCGTCGATGCGGCCAGGTCGTGTCGTGGACGCCGCACCCCGATTTCGTACTGTGCCGGACGCAGGCGCTCCGGACGGCGCGGCCGTTCATCCCGTGCCGCCGGCGCCGACGCCACCGCTCCCCGTCAGCCCCGACGCGCGCTGCACGTGCCGGAGACGCTGCAGGAACGTCACCAGGGAGAGCATCGCCAGGAGGAGCAGGGCCGCGTCGAGCACCCACCCCCCGATCAGCAGCGCGATGATGAGGACGATCAGCCGCTCGGGCCGCTCCATCAGGCCGACCGTGCAGGCAATCCCCAGCCCCTCGGCGCGGGCACGCGCGTAGCTCACCATGAACGAGCCGATCAGCGCGACGCCGGCGACCGCCGCCGTGCGCGGCGCGTGCGCCGCGAGGTGGACGATCAGCCCGAGAAAGACCGCCCCCTCGGCCATGCGATCGAGGCAGGAGTCCAGGAACGCTCCGAAAATCCCGGTCTGGCCCCGCCGACGCGCCAGCTGCCCGTCGAGCAGGTCGCAGAGCGCGGAGAGGATGAAGCATGCGGCGGCGAGACGCAAGTCTCCAAGCCCGGCCAGGATGCCCGCCCCGATCGCCAGCGCCAGGCCCACCACCGTGACCTGGTTCGGGGTCACTCCCAGTCGCTCGAGCGCCGCGACCAGCGGTCCGACCGCCGCCCGGCCCGCCTGCTTCCACGGTCCCTGCATGCCGCTCTCCCCTTGCCGGCGCCCCGCGGCGCGCGGCCAGCTCCCGGCCTCAGGCCGGCGCCTCCCCACCCCGCCGGCGCTGCGCGCGCCGCCAGTGGCGCGTGGCGCCGGCGATCACCACGGTGAGCTCGCCGCGCAGCCGGCGATCGCCCGCGGCGGCGAGCCAGCCCTCCAGCGTGCCCCGCCAGACCTCCTCGTGGAGCTTGGTCAGCTCGCGGCCGATGGCCACCGGCCGGTCACCGAGGGTGGCCGCCGCCGCCCGCACGAGAGCCGGCAGCCGTGGCGGCGTCTCGAAGAAGACCAGCGTGTGCGGCAGCTCCGCCAGCTCCTCGAGCCGCCTCCGGAGCGGGCCCGGGCGCCGCGGGGGAAAGCCCTCGAAGACGAAGCGATCCATCGGCAACCCCGACAGGACCAGCGCCGTCAGCACCGCCGAGGGACCCGGCACGGCGACGACCCGCACCCCCGCGTCGATCGCCAGGCGGACGAGATGGTAGGCCGGATCGGAGACGCCCGGCGTGCCGGCATCGGTGACCAGCGCCAGCGAGCTGCCGGCCACCAGCTCCTCGACGAGGCGTGGCGCCTTGCGCGCCTCGTTGTGATCGTGACAGCTCTCCAGCCGGCCCTCGATGCCGTGCGCCGCGAGGAAACGCCCGGTGCGTCGCGTGTCCTCGGCGGCGATACGGTCGACCGAGCCCAGCACCTCCAGCATGCGCGTCGAGGTGTCCGCGAGGTTGCCGATCGGCGTCGCGACCACGTAGAGCACCCCGGCGCCCGGCGTGCTCACCCTAGGTCCCCCAGTCGCGAGCGTAGCGGAAGTCGATGCCGATGGTCCGCGCCGAGACCTTGGCGATCAGCGGCAGCCGGCGCTTGAACTGACTGGCGCGGATGCGCCGCGCGACCTCGCCGATCAGCTCGACCGTGAAGCCGTACTCGACGATCTCCTCGACGTCGAGGCGACGATCGACCAGCAGGTAGAGAATGCGGTCGACCTCGTCATAGGTGAACCCGAGCTCCTCCTCGTCGCTCTGCCCGGCCCAGAGATCGGCAGTCGGCGGCTTGGCGATGATGCGCTCCGGCAGCCCCAGGTGCCGCGCGACGCCGCGCACCTGCGTCTTGTACAGGTCGCCGAGCGGGTTGAGGGCCGACGCCAGGTCGCCGTGCAGGGTGCCGTAGCCGAGCAGCAGCTCCGACTTGTTGCTGGTCCCGAGCACCAGCGCACGGTCCCGCATCGACAGGTCGTAGAGCACCGCCATGCGCTGCCGGGCCATGAAGTTGCCGCGGCGATCGCGGCTGACCCGGGGCGGCGCCGGGGCCGGCGACGCGCCCCCGGCGCCAGCGTCTGGCGCGTCGAAATAGGCGCGCACCATGGGCTCGATGTCG
>JASFRE010000324.1:0-5607 GCA_050115055.1 Candidatus Eiseniibacteriota bacterium
GAGGGCGAGACGCGGCGCGAGCTCCGGCAGGTCACGGTGCCGCATCTGCGCGGCGCGAACTACGTGCGCAACGCCGTGAAGGCGGTGGTCGACGCCTACGACGGCTCGGTCGACTTCTACGTCGTCGATCAGGACGATCCGGTGATCCGCGTCTGGCAGCGCGTCTTCCCGGGACTGTTCCAGGAGCGTGATGCCATGCCGCCGGGCATTGCCGCCCACATCCGCTATCCGGTCGATCTCCTGCTCGTCCAGGGCTTGGTCTATGCCAAGTACCACATGCGGGATCCGGCGGTCTTCTACAACCAGGAGGACCTCTGGGTGCGTGCCACCGAGAACTACCGCTCGAACATCCGGCCGGTGGATCCCTACTACGTCATCTGGCAGAGGCCGGGAGAGTCGGAGACCGAATTCGTGCTGATGCTGCCGTTCACGCCCAAGAACCGACAGGTACTGATCGGCTGGATCGCCGGGCGCTGCGACGGTGAGCATTACGGCAAGTTCCTGGCCTACAAGTTCCCCAAGGAGAAGCGGATCCTCGGCACCCAGCAGGTCGAAACGAAGATCGACCAGGATCCCTACCTGTCGGGTCAGCTCAGCCTGTGGGACCAGCGCGGCTCGCAGGTCATCCGGGGCAACGTGCTCGCCATCCCCATCGACCGGACGCTGCTCTACGTCGAACCGATCTACCTGCAGGCCGAGACGGCCGCCTATCCGGAGCTGAGACTGGTCGCGGTCATGCACCGGGATCGGCTGAGCTACGGCGAGACGCTCGATGCCGCCCTCGACGGGTTGCTGGGCGAGCAGCAACCGCCCCTGGCCTCGCCGTCGGGCACGGTGGCGCCCGACGGCGGGCGGTCCGCGCTGGCCAGGCGGGCACAGCGCGCCTTCGAGCGCTACCTGGATCTCCAGGCCAAGCAGCGCTTCGCGGAGGCGGCCGCGGAGCTCGAATCCCTCAGGCAGTCGCTCGAGGAGCTGGTTGCCCGCGGTGAAGACGATTGATCGCACGTGCGGGGTCGGAAGCGAGAGTCGCCCGCCTCGCGATCGTGTGACAGGAGGAGGGAGATGCGCATCGGGTTCGTCGGTACGGGACTCATGGGGACGCCGATGGTGCAGCGGCTGGCGACGAGCGGCTACGACGTGCGGGTGTACAACCGCACGCGCACCAAGGCGCTGCGACTGGTCGGCGACAGTGTCGAGGTGGCCGAGACGCCGGTCGAGGTCTTCGCCTACGGACATTGCACGGTGGTCATGGTGAGCGACGCGGCAGCGACGCACGCGGTGCTCGACGCGCTCGGCGAGCGGCCTGATCTGCACGGGCACACGGTCATCCAGATGTCGACGATCGGTCCCTGGGAGAGCAGGGCGCTCGAGACGCGGGTGACGGCACAGGGGGGCGCGTACCTGGAGGCGCCGGTCCTCGGCAGCACTCCGGACGCCGCCGGGGGGCGGCTCGTGGTCCTGGTTGGTGCCTCCACGGAGCTCTTCGCGCGCTGGAGCACCCTGCTCGAGCACTTCGGCCCAGAACCGATCCGCGTCGGCGAGGTCGGTCAGGCGGCGGCCACCAAGCTGGCGCTCAACCAGCTGATCGCCTCGCTGACGGTCGCCTTCTCGTACAGCCTGGCGCTGGTCTCGAAGAGCGGTGTCGATGTCGAGTGCTTCATGCGGATCCTGCGTGAGAGCAAGCTGCACGCGCCGTTCTTCGATGCCAAGCTGCCCCGCCTCCGCGAACGGCGCTTCACCGGTGCGCATTTCCCGCTCGTGCACCTCCGGAAGGACGTGCGGCTGACGCGGCACGCAGGCGAGTTCCTGGGGATCGACACGACCGCGCTCGCAGGCGTCCAGGCGCTCATCGACCGGGCAGTCGCACTCGGTCTGGGGCGCGCCGACGCGACCGCCGTCCACGAGGCGGTCGAGCCCGGCAGCGATTGGGCCGGTGGCGGGGACGAGGGTCTGCCGCACGGCGACGGGGACGACGGTCTGCCGCACGGCGACGGGGACGAGGGTCTGCCGCACGGCGACGGGGACGAGGGTCTGCCGCACGGCGACGGTCCCAGTCGGGACGGCGGCTGACTCGCGACGTCGCATCGCGAGCACCGGGGCACTCAGCGCTCATAGGTCCCCACCAGCTCGCCCTCGTCCAGCACGTGCCCCTGCATCGCCTCGAGGACCTCGTGCTTCCTGGCCCCGGTCGCGAGCTCGAGCCGCCGATCGAGTGCGTAGAGCTTGAAGTGGTAGTGATGCGTCCCGTGACCCTCGGGAGGCATGGGGCCGCCGTACCCCGAGCGTCCGAAGTCGTTTCGACCCTCGACCCCGCCCCCGACCGCACCCTCCTCGAGCCCCTGCGTGTCGCCCGGCATGTCGTAGACCACCCAGTGTACGAACGGCTCCTCACGCGGGGCGTCCGGATCGTCGCAGATCAGCGCGTAGGATGCGACCTGGCCGGTCGGACCGTTCCAGCGCAGCGGTGGCGACACGTCGTCACCCTCGCCGGTGTGGCGGGTGGGGATCTTCGCCCCCGCCGTGAATGCGTGACTCGTCACCTCGATCATCTCGTGCTTCCTCCTGTGCATCCTCGTCTCCCGTCTCCCGGTCGGATGCAGGCATGCATGAGCGCGCTTGGCTCCGGGGAGCCGGTCTGCGTGAGCCCGTCTGGCCGACCGGAGGCCGGCGTCGCAGGAACCGTGCCGCGCTGCGCTCCGCGTCATGATCCCGCCGGCCAGATCGCGGCCGGCGAATCGTTGCAGGGTTTTCGACGGCGCTGCAAGTCATACAAGCGAGCGCGAGCGGCCTGCGCTGCACTCTCGTTCGCCGGGGTCACGGGCGGGCCGTGGCAGCGTCGCGAGCGTCGGGTGGTGGTGGCCGGGCCGCGCCACGGGTGCCTCGCCGGCGCACCCGGAGCAGCGTCGTGGGCGCGCGGTCACGATCCGGATCGCCACGTGCACGGCGCGGCACCATGCGTTGGCGCCATTCATGCATCGGCTGTCCTCCCGACCGGTCGGCGCGACCGCCGCCCCGTTCACCATCCGCCCCCGACCCGGATCCGCTCGACGGGAGTCGACCCCGATGCCGTCTTGGCCGTTCGTGGTGCACGTGCTCGCCGCCGGACTGCTCGTCACGGTGATGGTGGGCCTGTCGCGGGTGCTCGGAGAGCGCCACCGGGAGCGTGCGACGCTCCAGCCGTACGAGTCCGGGATCCCGGTGACCGGTTCGGTGCGAGGGCGTGTCCCGAGTCACTTCTACCTGGTCGCCATGCTGTTCGTGATCTTCGATGTCGAGGCGGTCTTCGTCTTCGCGTGGTCGGTCTCGGTGCGGGAGTCGGGCTGGATGGGCTACGCGGAGATCATGATCTTCGTGGCGGTGCTGCTCGCCGCCCTGGCCTACCTGTGGCGGTCTGGAGCGCTCGACTGGAGTGCCGAGGCACGTGCGGCGCGGACGGCCGCGGCCGGTCATCGCGGCGGCGGGCGAGACGGCGGGCGCGGCGGGCGAGACGGCGGCCGCGGCGGCGCTCCGGACGCCCGTCGCGGACCTGAAGCGGAAAGCGAGCCGGCATGAAGTGGTGGATCACGCGGCCGGGGGAGCGGCGGTCGTCTGACGGCGGCCGGGTCGCCGCCCCGGGGACCACCACCGGCCAGCGCGCCGCGGCAGCCGCCGGCGAGGAGGCGACTCGACCCTCCGGGGCGCCTCCGCTCGACGACAGCGTGCGCCGGTCGATGCTCTTGACTCGTCTCGAGGATCTCGTCGCCTGGGGCCGCAAGAACTCGATCTGGCCCTTCAACTTCGGCCTCTCGTGCTGCTACGTCGAGATGGCGACGAGCCTGACCAGCAAGTACGACATCGCACGCTTCGGGGCCGAGGTGATCCGCGGCTCGCCGCGCGAGGCCGACCTGATGGTGATCGCCGGTACGGTCTTCATCAAGATGGCGCCGGTCATCCGCCGCCTCTACGAGCAGATGATGGCGCCGCGCTGGGTGATCTCGATGGGCTCGTGCGCGAACTCGGGCGGCATGTACGACATCTACAGCGTCACCCAGGGGGTCGACACCTTCTTGCCGGTCGATGTCTACGTGCCCGGCTGTCCACCGCGTCCCGACGCCTTCATGGATGGACTGCTGCTCCTGCGCGACGCGGTGGGCGAGGAACGCCGGCCGCTCGGCTGGTGGCTCGGACAGCAGGGTGTCGAGCGACCGGAGCCGCCTCCCGCGCGCCGCGACCTCCGGCGGTCCGCACGCGGCGCGGTCGAGGACCTGAGACGCCCGGACCGCGTGTAGACGCGCGTCGGTGACGGTGGGGGAGACGATGGTGGACGTCCAGGAGGCGCGCGCGGGGATGATGGCGGCGGCACCGCTGCAGGCGATCCGGCGCCGCTTCGGAGAGGCTGCCGTGACGCCCGAGTCGACCTGCGACGCGATTCCGACCGGCCGCGCCGCGGCCGATCGCGTTCCCGAGATCCTGCGGTTTCTCAAGCACGAGATCGACCGCCCCTACCGGATGCTCTACGACCTGACAGCGGTCGACGAGCGCCTGCGCGGGGCGCGGACGGGGCGCGGCGACGCCGACTTCACGGTGGTCTATCACCTGCTCTCCTTCGATCGCAACGCCGATCTGCGGCTCAAGGTCCCGCTGTCGGGCGATCGTCCGCGGCTGCGCTCGATCACCGGTCTCTGGCCGGCCGCCGACTGGTACGAGCGCGAGGTCTGGGACATGTTCGGCATCGCGTTCGACGACCACCCTCATCTCGAGCGGATTCTCATGCCACGCACCTGGGAGGGTCATCCGCTGCGCAAGGAGCACCCGGCGCGGGCCACCGACCTGCCGCCCCGCCTGTTCACCGACGACGCGACCCAGGAGGAGGACGAGGAGGCGCTGCGCTTCGCGCCGGAACGCTGGGGACTCGACCGCGCCGGCGACGACACCGAGTTCCTGTTCCTGAATGTCGGACCGCAGCACCCGGGCACGCACGGCGTGTTGCGCATCGTCCTGCAACTCGACGGCGAGATCATCGTCGACGCGGTTCCCGACATCGGGTTCCACCACCGCGGCGCCGAGAAGATGGCGGAGCGTCAGACCTGGCACACCTACATCCCCTACACCGACCGGGTCGAGTACCTGGGCGGCGTCATGAACAACCTACCCTACCTGCTCGCGGTCGAGCGTCTGGCGGGCATCGACGTGCCGTCGCGTGCCCAGATGATCCGGGTGCTGCTGTGCGAGCTGTTCCGGATCTCCAGCCACCTGGTCTGGTTCGGCACCTTTGCGCAGGACGTCGGCGCCCTGTCACCGGTCTTCTACATGTTCACGGATCGCGAGCGCGTGCTCGAGATCATCGAGGCGATCTGCGGCGCCCGCATGCACCCGAACTGGTTCCGGATCGGCGGCGTTGCCGACGACCTGCCGGACGGCTGGGACCGACTCGTCCGGGGGCTGCTCGAGTACCTGCCGGCTCGCCTGCGGGACTACGACGCCATGGTGATGCGCAACCGCATCTTCCGCCAGCGGACGCGGGGTGTCGGCGCCTACGACCTCGAGCAGGCGGTCGAGTGGGGAGTCACCGGCCCGGGTCTCCGCGCCTGTGGTCTCGACTGGGACCTCCGCAAGCGAAGGCCGTAC
>JASFRE010000325.1:0-5595 GCA_050115055.1 Candidatus Eiseniibacteriota bacterium
TGCACCTCGCCGCCTACACGCAGCTCCTCGACACGCTCGACCGCGAGCAGCCCGGGGTCGAGGAGGAGCTCCGGACGCACGGCTCCGCGCTCGTCCAGAGCGCTCTCGAGTACGCCGGCAAGGAACGCGCTCGCCTCGCCACCATGCTGGCCTGGGCGCGCCGCATTCCCCTCATCCTGCTCGGCCTGCTGCTGGCGCTGATGACCCTCGTCATCACGTTCCTGTACCGCCACATCCATGGTACGCTGTCGCGGTTCGCGCTGTACACGGAGCGCATCGGAGCCGGCGACTTCACGCCGATCACGCCGACACGCGAGTTTCGAGATGAGTTCTCGACCCTTGCGGTGATGATCAACCGGATGATGCGCGCGCTCGACCGGCAGCACCGGATCCTGGTCGAATCGCACAAGCTGCGCGCGATGGGGACGCTGGTCGCCGGGGTGGCACACGAGATCAACAACCCGATCAACAACATCCTCCTGACCGCGTCCGTCCTCGAGGAGGAGTGCGATCCGGACACGCCTCCGGCACAGCGCGAGATGCTCGAGGATCTGATCAAGCAGGCCGAGCGGACGAAGCACATCGTCCGCAACCTGCTCGACTTCGCCCGCGAGAGCGAGGCGCGGATCAAGCCGGTCGACCTGCGGCGGAGCGTCGAGCAGACCGTGAAGCTGGTGGGCAACCAGGCGCGAGTCAGGAAGGTCCGCATCACCACGCGCCTGCAGGAGTCCCTGCCGCTCGTGCATGCCGACGAGCAGCTGCTGGAGCAGGTGCTCATGAACCTGCTCCTCAACGCGATCGAGGCCCTGCCCGAGGGCGGCGAGGTGACCATCAGCTCCGACACGGAACGGCGTGACGGATACCTGGCCTTCGACGTCGCCGACAACGGACCGGGCATCCCGGAGCACGTGATGAGCCGGATCTTCGATCCGTTCTTCACGACGAAACCGAAGGGCAAGGGCACCGGTCTCGGACTGTCCGTCTCCCGGGGGATCGTCCGCAAGCTGGGAGGCTATCTCTTCGTGCAGAGCCGCCTCGGCGAGGGCTCGATCTTCACCGTGCTGCTGCCGGTGACCACGATGCCCTCGGAAATCTCGACGGCGCGACGGGAGACGGGGGACGGTCCCGGGGCGGATCCGGGATCGCGGGAGACGGTGTCCGGTGGAGATCCGGCACCCGGCGCCACGGGAGCGTAGCCGATGACGATCGTCTGTATCTCGAGTCTCTCGGACACCCACGGGGCGGAGATCGCTCGCGCCACCTCCGAGCGCCTGGGCTACGCCTACTGCGATCTCGAGACCGCGATTCACGAAGCGTCGGAGCGCTACGGGGTGCCGGAGGAGCGGCTGGCCCGCGCCTGTCACGAGACCCCGTCCCTGTTCGGGATGCAGCACGGGACACGCCGGCGGCTTCTCGCCTACCTGCAGGCGGCGGTGGCGGCACGCCTGGCAGCCGACGACCTCGTCCATCTCGGACTGCTGGCGCGCTCGCTCGCCATGGGCATCTCCCACATGATGAAGGTGCGGCTCGTCGCCTCGATGGAGGAACGCGTCGCCCGGCGTGTCCGGCGCGAGCAGTGCACGGAGCGCGAGGCGGAACGGCGGATCCGTCACGACGACAAGCTCGAGGCGGCGCTCGCGAGGCACGTGTACGGCCATGGCGAACTGCAGGACACCTACTTCGACCTGGTCATCGACACCTCCGCCGTCGACGTCGAGCAGGCCGTCACCACCATCGTCGACACCGCCCGGCAACCCCGCTACCAGTCGATGACCTACTCGGTGGCCTGTATGCGGGACATCGAGCTGGCATCGCGGCTGCGTGCCGAGCTCGTCGACCTCGATCCCGACGTCGAGGTCGAGGCCCGCGGCGGTGCGGTCCGCGTGCGGTTGCGCGACGCCGGGCGCAACCTCCAGAAGCGTCAGGAGGAGGCACAGGAGCGTGCCTCGAAGCTGGCCGGCGTCGCGCACGTCGACGTGCTGATCATGAAGAGCCCAATCTAGCGCATCGCCGCCGGGAGAAGAGCATGGAGACACAGCCCTGCGAGGGACTCGACGTCCTGGTGATCGACGACGAGCCGATCGTCGGCAAGACGCTCGAGCTCGCACTGGGGAAGATCGGCTGCCGCGTGGAGACCGAGACCGACCCCGCCGCGGCCCTCGAGCGCCTCGAGGCGCGATCGTTCGACATCGTCCTCACCGACGTGGTGATGGGCGAGATCGACGGCATCCAGGTGCTCGAGCGCGTGCGGGACCGCTCGCCGCGCACCCGCGTCATCATCATGACCGCCTTCGCCATGATGGAGATGGCGCGCAAGGCGATGGACCGGGGCGCCTTCGACTTCATCGCCAAGCCGTTCGATGCCGCACAGATCCGGGAGATCGTCGGGCGGGCGGCGGCGGCGCTGCGGGACAGCGGCACGCCCTCCTGAGGCGGAGCGCCGACCGGCCGGGCCGGCGCGCGCGGTGCCGGGCCGGCGCAGCGCGCGCGGTGCCGGGCCGGCCGCTCAGCGCGCGATCACCAGCTTGCGCGTCGCCGTCTGCCGCCCGTCAGTCGCCCGCAGCAGGTAGACGCCCTCCGGCAGCTCCGGCAGTCCGAGTTCGACCTCGAGCGTCCGCGGCTGCTGCCCGGTCCCGCCACCCACCCCGAGCGACGTGCGCCAGCGCTCGCGGCCGGTCACGTCGTACAGCGCCAGCACGTGCGGCGCGGCCAGCACCGTGTGCAGCGTGAGCCGGGCGCGCTCGAACACCGGATGCGGCGCCACCGTGGCGATCTCGAGACCGGCGGCCGGTGCCGCCGCGCCCCCGGCAACCGGCCCCTCGATGCCGGCGGCGACGTTCGGCCCGGCGAGCGTCGCCAGGGTGGCGAGCGCGCCCCGGAAACAGTTGGCGCCGAACGGGAAGTAGGCCATGTAGTTGGCCAGCCGATCCGAGGTCTGGTGATAGTAGGGGTTGCCGCTCAGATACTCCTCGATGCCCTCGAGTGCCGCGTAGCCATGCTGCCAGAAGGAGTAGTGATCGCTCCCCATCGAACCGGGCGCGTAATCGAGGAAGACGTCGAGTGCCGGGACATGCGTGGCGGCCGCGGTCTGGAAGGCCTGGGCCAGCGGCTGCGAGGGGCTGTTGTAGCGGATCCTCATGGTGTCGTGTCCGGGCGGCCCGTAGAGCAGCATGTCGAGGTTCAGGACGCCGAGGATCTGGTCGCCCGCGGCCGCCGCCGCCGTCGCGTAGACGGCGCTGCCGCACAGCCCCTGCTCCTCGGCGCCGAAGCAGATGAAGCGCACGGTCGCGTCGAAGTCGTAGGCCGACAGGATGCGGGCCGCCTCGAGCACCGATGCCGAGCCGCTACCATTGTCGTCGGCGCCGGGCGCCACCGACTCCGGGATGGACGGATTACCGGCCGTCGCGTCGAGGTGCCCGCAGATGACGTAGATCTGCTCCGGGTGGAGAAGACCGGTCTTCTCGGCGACGACGTTCCAGCAGGTGAACGGGTCACCCCACCAGGGGTCGGCCTCGAATTCCTCGATCTCGGCCGGGACGCCGTAGAACTCGAAGCGATCGTGCGCGTAGTTGGCGGCGTTCCAGTAGCCGGTGCCGCGCGCATTGCGCGACACGAAGCCCTCGAGATCGGCGATGACCTCCTGGTAGTCGACGTCGCTCACCGCGGCGACGATGTCGGCGATGACGTCGCGTCGGGCGCCGGCCGGCGGCGCCGGGGCCGGTGCCGGCACCACGGCCGATCGCGGTGGCAGCGGCCGGAGCGGCACCACGGCCTCGATGCCCTCGAGACGGAAGTCGTCCGGGATCGTGTCGGCGCGCCGGACGACGAGGAACCGGTCGCGCTCGAAGAGCACGCTGCCGAGCCGCGCGGCCTGCGCGCGCCCGCGGGCGTCGAGGATCTCGACACCGAGGTAGGTGGACTCCGCACCGGCGTTCCGGTCGAGGACGACCGCGACTGCGGCGGCGGCGCGCAGCTCGCGGAGCACCGCCGGGTCGATCCGGGCGATCAGCACGTCACGGCCGACATGCAGCACCGCGCCGCGCTCCTGCATCGTCTCCTGCCAGGTCGTACCCACGGCGGAGACCGGATCGCAGTCGACGGCGACCAGGACCGGAGTCTCGCCGCCCGCGGCGGACACGGTGCCCGGGGGAGTCGCACCGGCCGGAGCTGCGACACACGGTGCCACGACCGGGAGCAGGGCGACGACGGTCAGGGCGACGGCCGACTGGACGGTGCTCGTCACCGATGCCGTCCGCCGACGGACGCGACGGTGCCGGGCGGAAGTGCAGGTCGCGGCCGGACGGGTCGGACGCGTCGGAACGGTCGTGCGCATGGTGGCCTCCCGTGGAAGAGACGATCGCTCTCGCCCCCGGCCGGATCGAGGCAGGCGCGCGCCGGCGGCGTAAGGAACGTTCCCAGCCTAGCATGACGCCGCGAACGGTGCTGCGAGGCGTTCGCAGGAAAGGGCATGCCACGGGCCCCGGCGCCGCGGGGGGCACCGCGACCGCACGCCCCGGTGAGTCAGCGCCCGCGTCCGAACAGGAAGCGCCAGAAGGCGACGAACCCGACCAGGTAGCCGATGGCGAGCAGGTAGACGACTCCCTTGGTCTGGGTCATGAACTCCTGCAAGGTGTGGATCGTCTCGTTCATCGGTGTCCCCCGGGCCAATCGTCAGTGCGCGGCCGGCACCCCGTGTGCGGCCTGCTCCCCGTGCGTCTCCGGGTAGTCCGGATGCTGGAACAGGATCGGCATGCGCGTCACGATGAAGCGATAGACGACGACGCCGATCGTCACGATGAAGATGCTGATCCCGATCTCCATCCAGTGCGGCACGTAGCGCTCGTCGGCCGGCAGGTGCCAGTTGAAGGCGACCAGCGACACGTTGAGCCGGTTCAGCATGATGCCGAGCACGGTCCAGACGGCGGCGAAGCGGATCAGCTTCGTGTTGCGGTCGCGCGCACCGACCGCGTAGAGGAAGGCCGGCGCCAGCACGAAGCCGAGCATCTCGACCAGGAACCAGAGTCCGTAGCCGGTGCCGAGCAGCGCCCAGTGATTGCCGATCGCCACGCCGAACACCTTGCAGGCGAAGTAACCGGCCAGCACCAGCGAGGCGGCACGGGCGAAGCCGAGCGCCAGCTCGTCGCCGCTCGCGCGATGGTCGGGGTCCATCATGTCGGTGAAGTAACGATGTGCCATCGTGCTCTCGAAGACCACCATCGACAGCCCGGCGGCGATGCTCGACACGAAGAAGAAGACTGGCAGGTACGGCGAGTACCAGAGCGGATGCAGCTTGGCGGGCGCGATCAGGAACATGGCGCCGAGCGACGACTGGTGGAGCGTCGACAGGACGACGCCGAGGACCGTGAGCACCATGGTGAGCCGCACCAGTACGCGCCGCAGCCGCGAGAGGCCCAGCCACTCCAGCGCCGCCGGCGAGAACTCGAGGAAGAGGACCGTCAGGTAGAGGGCGACGCAGGCGCCGACCTCGAACATGATCGAGGTCACACCGGGGCTGATGGCGAATGGATAGGGCAACCGCCAGGGCCGGCCGACGTCGAAGAGCAGCGCGAAGACGACGAGCGCGTAGCCCAGGAA
>JASFRE010000326.1:0-5594 GCA_050115055.1 Candidatus Eiseniibacteriota bacterium
ACTGTGAACGAAGGCGATCAGCACGCCGAACAGGATCAGAACGACGAAAATCGGCGCCATCCAGTAGCGCTTGCGCACCCGCATGAAGCCCCACAGCTCGCCAAGCACGAACCCGAAGCCGCGCAGGAACGAGGTGATCGAACGCAGGATCGTCATGCTCGTGTCTCCGTCCCCCGACGCGCTGCAGCCCGTCAGTGAGTGACCAGCGACTGCCCCTCGTCGACCCGCGCGAAGGCGGCGACCTCCCGCCGCGCCGCGTCGGCCTCGGTCACGAGATCGGACTTGGCAACCAGGAAGCGATGGAGGACGAGGTAGTCCATGTCCGTGCGCAGGAAGCAGCGGTAGGCGTCCGCCGGTGTGCAGACGATGGGTTCGCCGCGCACGTTGAACGAGGTGTTGATGATGACCGGCACGCCGGTCCGCTTCTCGAACTCACGGATCAGGTCGTAGTAGAGCGGGTTGTCGTCGCGCGCGATGGTCTGCAGCCGTGCCGAACCGTCGAGGTGCGTCACCGATGGGATCACCCGGCGATCCTCGCGCACCTGGGCGGTGAGCAGCATGTAGGGCGACGCCCGGTCGATCTCGAAGTAGTCGCTGGCGCGGTCGGCCAGCACGGTCGGCGCGAAGGGCCGGAAGCTCTCGCGGAACTTGATCTTCAGGTTGACCCGGTCCTTGTTCTCGGGATTGCGCGGGTCGGCGATGATCGAGCGATTGCCGAGCGCCCGCGGGCCGAACTCCATGCGCCCCTGGAACCAGCCGATCACCTGCTGGTCCTCGATGAGGCGCGCGGTGGTCTCGAGCAGCTCCTGACGATCGAGCTCCTGGAAGGGGACGCCGTCGGCCTCGAGCATGGCGCGGATCGCGCCATCGTCGAAACCGGGGCCCCAGTAGGCGTGCGGCAGCACGAAGCGACCCTCGTTGCCGAGCACCGAGTGGTGGATCAGCGCCGCCACGCCGATCGCGCCGCCGGCATCGCCGGCCGCCGGCTGGATCCAGATGTCGTCGAAAGGGCCCTCGCGCAGCAACCGGCCGTTGGCGACGCAGTTGAGTGCCACGCCTCCGGCCATGCACAGATTCGACTCGCCGGTCAGCCCGTGCACGTGCCGCCCGAGCCTGAGCACCGCCTCCTCGGTGTAGCGCTGGATCGAGGCGGCGATGTCGAAGTGCCGCTGGTCCATCGGGTCGTCGGGCCGGCGCGGCGGTCCGCCGAACAGCGCGTTGAAGCGCTCGCCGGTCATGCGCAGCCCGGTGTGGAAATCGAAGTAGTCGAGGTCCAGGCGGAAGCTGCCGTCCTCGTCGAGCGCTGCCACCTGCTCGACCTGCTCCAGGTAGCGCGGCTCGCCGTAGGGCGCCAGCCCCATCACCTTGTACTCGGCGGAGTTGACCTTGAAGCCCAGGTAGTAGGTGAAGGCCGTGTAGAGCAGACCGAGGGAGTGCGGGAAGCGGATCTCGCGCAGGAGCTCGATCCTGGTGCCCTCGCCGCGACCGAGCGACGCCGTCGACCACTCCCCGACGCCGTCCACCGTCAGGATGGCGGCGCGCTCGAACGGCGACACCAGGAAGGCCGAGGCAGCATGCGACTCGTGATGGTCGGAGAACAGGAGTGGTCCCCCGTAGCCCAGCCGGTGCCGCAGCGTGCCGGGAATCCACAGCTTCTCCTTGAGCCACAGCGGCATGGCGCGCAGGAACGAGCGGTAGGAGCGCGGGAAGGTCGAGAAGTAGGTGTACAGGATGCGCTCGAACTTGATGAGCGGCTTCTCGTAGAACCCGACGTAGTCGAGGTCGCCGACCCCGATCCCGCCCTCCTCCAGGCAGTAGCGAATGGCGTGCTCGGGATAGCCCGCATCGTGCTTCCGCCGCGTGAAGCGCTCCTCCGAGGCAGCCGCCACCAGGGCGCCGTTCCGGTATAGCGCCGCTGCGGCATCATGATAGAAGGCGGAGATCCCGAGGATGTTCATCACTCGTCAGGTCCTGGTCGGTGGCGGGGCGCGCTCCGGTCCGATCCCGGTGATCTCTGGATCCTAGTAGATGTGCTCGTAGTCGCCGGGCTCGGTCCGCAGGTGCTTGTCGACCAGCGACGAGACACCACGGCGCCGGCGTTCCAGGGGATCCTGCCGGAAAAGCGCGAAGCCGAGCGCCACCAGCGAGATCACCAGCCAGTAGAGGATGGTGAGGAGCGCCAGCCCGTTCACATGGCCGATCTTCCCCGCCACGGCGCGCCAGCGCTGCCAGAGGGTGCGCTTCTGTCCTTGACCCGTCGCCATGGCCGAGGATCCTAGCACGGGGGGGCGCCGCGCGACACGCCGCGCGGCGACCTGGCCCGCTACTTCAGTAACGTCAACTTGCCGGCCCGGGTGAAGTCGCCGATCGTCACCCGGTAGAAATAGACCCCGGTGGCGGCGCTGCGCCCCGTCGCCCAGCGACCGTCCCAGACCGACTCGTGCCGGCCGGGCGCCAGGGCGCCGTCGACGAGGGTCCGGACCAGCCGGCCTCCGGCGTCGAAGATGCGGATCTGCACCGACCGCTCCCCGGCCCCGGTCGGGACGTCGAACGCGAAGCGCGTGCGGGGGTTGAACGGATTCGGCCACGGCGGATCGAGCCGCGCCGTCAGCGGCAGCACGCCCGGCGGTGCGCCTGGCTCGCCGACCCCGATCGGACCGACGCGGCTGCCGACGTAGCCGGTGTTCCGGACGTCGTGCCGGAAGAAGGGCCACGGCACCAGCGCCGGGTTCCACGCCCCCGGGAGATCCCAGATGTAGACATTCGAATCCCAGCAGGCGACCCCGACCTCGATGCGGCCGTCCTGGTCGAGGTCCCAGATGATCGGCGAGCCGTTCACCTCGCCGGTCAGGAGGATCGGGAAGCCGGCGGCCAGCGATCCGTCGTGGTTGAAGGCCTGCACATAGCCGCGCTCATCGCCGAAGACGATCTCCATCATCCCGTCGCCATCGATGTCACCGACCGTCGGCGTGGCCTGCGTCGCCTCGTCGAGTTCGCCCAGATCTTCCATGTAGGTGGTCGGGAAGCCGGGCAGCGTCACGCCATTGCGGTCCCAGACCCAGAGCTCCCCATGCGCGTCCGGAAAGACGATGTCGAGCCAGGTGTCGCCGTCGATGTCGGCGATGACCGGCGAGCCGACCCGCACCAGCGGCGAGACCGCCGGCACCGGGATCGGCCAGCCCGGGACGTCCGTGCCGTCGGCCCGGAAGACGTGCACCTGCCCGCCGCCGCGCTCCGAGGCGACCACGATCTCGTTCGAGCCGTCCTGGTCGAGGTCGGCGATGGCCGGCGAGGTGGAGATGCGGGACGGGTTGGAGGCGTCGCCGGTCTCGACCGGCCAGCCCGGCACATCGGTGCCGTCGGGGTTGACCACGTAGACGGCACCCTGCGGATCGTCCGGCGACGAGGCCAGGCGGGTGCAGAAGACGATCTCCGGCTCCGGGTCGGCGTCCAGATTGGCCACCGCCGGCGACGAGTAGTTGAACGACACCCCGAAGATGCGGCGCATGATGCCGTCGGTCGACGGGTTCGAGTCGCCGTCCACCACCTCGGTGCCGTCATGGTGCCACGCGAAGAGACGCCCACCCTTGGCCGCCCACAGGATGATCTCGAGATCCCCGTCGAGGTCGAGATCGGCCATCACCGGTGACGGCCAGTTGAAGTCGTCGTAGATCCACTTCGGCCAGCCCGGCAACGGCTGGCCCTGGCTGTCCCAGACGTAGAGCGAGTCCACGAACCAGCCGACGTTGGCGACCTCGATCTCACCGTCCTGGTCGACGTCGCCCAGTGCCGTGGTGGCGCCGAAGCCCTTCGACTCGTGGTAGCCGCCGATCGCGAAGACGCCACTGGTACGCGGGTCGTTGTCGCCGTCGACGATCTCCGTGCCGTCCGAGTGCCACCCGTACTGGAAGTCCGAGGCGGTGAACAGCTCGTAGCCCCAGTCGCCGTCGATGTCGGCGACCTGCAGCGATGACTGCACCTGCTGCCCGAGCTCGATCGGCCAGCCATTCATGGTCGGCGGTGTCGTGGTCCCGAAGAAGACGTCGCTCGGATCGCCGGCGTTGTAGGAGGAGTCGCGCGGCACCACCTGGTAATAGTAGCGGGTCAGGGCGTCGAGATCCGGGTCCTCGTAGATCGACGTGCCCTCGGCGAGGTAGGTGTTGACGCGCTCGAACGGGCCGGTCTCGGCGGCCGCCCGGTAGATGTCGTAGCCGCGCACGTCCGGATCGGCCGGCGCCCGCCACTTGAGCGTGATGGCGTCGGTCTGGCCGAAGGCACGCAGGCTGTCGGGCGCACCCGGCGGCACGACGTCGAGCGTGTCCCCCCAGGTCTGGCCGTAGATGTCGTCGTGGATCACCTCGAGCCGGATGGTGGAGGGATCGAGCCCCGGATCGAGCGCGAACTCGAAGCGGTCACCGGTCACGGTGGAACCGGCGGCGATGTCGCCGAATGCCGACTGATCGTCGGTCACCGTGACCAGTGGTTCCGGTTGCAGGTCCGAGGCGCGGAGCACGCGCAGTGTCGCCGACACCTGGTAGGCGGTCTCCTGGCCGGTGTTCCGGTCGTCGATCGTGTACCAGATGGTCTCGCCGGCCTCGATCAGCCCGTTGCCGTTGCCGCGCGGCACGGCATCGTCGACCGTGTGGGCGTGGTGCTCCACGTGGGCACGCCGGATCGGCAGGACGAAGACGTCGGTAAAGGTGCCCTCGGAGGCGGTCAGGGTCAGGGTCACGACCGGCTGCAATGCCACCGGTGCCTCCGGCGACACGTCGACCACGAAGGCGTCCGCCCCCGCCACGCTCCCACCGCTCGGGATGGCGCCGTAGGAGACGGTGTCGACCAGCAACGCCACGTGGCCGCCGGGGTCGTCGATGGAGAGGGTGCCGGTGGCACCGCTCAGACCGGCGCCGCCGGTGTTGCGGACCGTCACCTCGAGCTCGACCGTCTCGCCGGCGTCGACCAGACCGTCGCCGTCCCCCGCCGAGGCGCCGCTCGCATCGTCGTCGATCACCACCTCCTGGATGGAGGCGTAGGCCCCGCTGGCCGCGGTCAACGTCACCGTGCCGAGGTAGGGCACGGCGTTCGGGTGGTCGACGGTCAGAGAGCAGGCCCCGGCCACCGCGGCCGGGATGCTGAGCTCCGCCACGCCACCCGCGTCCGTGGTCGCCGTGGCGTAGAACTCGCCCTCCTGCCAGGCGGTGACGCTGGCGGCATCGACCGGTGAACCGGCGTGGGTGACCGTGACCGCGAGCGGCCCGCTGCCCAGCTCGTACGTCGACGGGTGCGCGACGTCGATCGCCACCGGCATGTTGGTGTGCAGGTCGCACTCCGGATCGCCGAGCAGCGTCAGGGCGAACTGCGTCCACCGGAAGGCGTTGTCGAACTCGGAGGCGGCGATGAGCGGCAGCCGCGACAGCGTCGCCGCCTCGCCGAGCGCCCGCACCGAGTCCTCGAAGACCAGTGCGTACCAGTCCTCCTGGATGTCGCGCGACGCGTTCACGAAGGCGAAGCGCGAGGTGCCGAGATAGCCGATGGCGCCGCCGTCGGGGTTCTTCACGAAGCGTTCACCGATCGAGTTGAAGTCGATCGATGCC
>JASFRE010000327.1:0-5557 GCA_050115055.1 Candidatus Eiseniibacteriota bacterium
CCTGGTGGCCACTCCATAGCTCGAGCAGGTGCGTCCCCGCCACCGTGTAGACGTCGATCGAGACGCGGCCCGGGCGCGACACCACGTAGCGCAGCGCCGACGCGACGCCGGCGCGCACCGGGTTGGGCGAGAAGGCGAGATGCGGCTTCGCGACCGGCACGTCGCGCCCCTCGCCGACCGCCGCCGTCGCGGTGCTGACGATGCGCCGGATCGGACCGGGAAAGACCTGGGCATAGTAGATCGCCCCGTCCGGCCCGACCTGGATGTCGGCGACGCGTGTGATGCCGGTGGCCCAGACATCGGGAGCCGGCTGCCCCGGTACCGGGTCGGCCAGTCCCCAGGTCCCGCTACCGGCGTCGAACGTGAGGCGGTGCATCGTCCCCTCGTAGTGCTCGACGTAGAAGACGTCCCCGTCGTACTCAGGCGGGAAGTCGTGCACCCCGCCACCGGGCGCCGGACGGTAGAGCGGTCCACCGATGATGCTGGCGGGTCCTAGCGGATGCGGGTATTCCCAGATCGGATCGACGCCCGGATCGCCCGGGCACGCACCGCCCAGCGTACCCGGATGCGCCCCCTCGCGTCGCGGCCAGCCGAAGTATTCGCCGCCCGCGGCCTCGTCGAGCTCTTCCCAGCTGGCATTGCCGACATCGCCGATGTAGAGCTTGCCGGTCACCCGGTCGATCGAGAAGTGATAGGGATTGCGCAGCCCGAAACAGTAGGCGAGCCGTGCGTTCGGGTCCGGTCCGGGGAAGGGGTTGTCGGGCGGGGTGATGAGACTCTTGTCCGGCGGCCCGGAGCCTGCCCCCGGCAGCGCCGACACGTCGAGCCGCAGGATCGTGCCGAGGAGCGTGGTGGAGTCGGCCGCCGCGCAGGAGCTCGCGTCGTCCCCGGTCGACACGTAGAGCATGCCGTCGGAGCCGAAGCGCAGCGTTCCCGCCTGGTGGTACTCGGTCTCGTCAGGGATGTCGGTCAGGATGTTGTAGGGACTCGTGAAGCTCAGGTCGGTGCTCGACGGGTCGTTCAGGTCGCCGGTCGCCGTGTACATGCGCAGCGCGCAGTAGCCGTCCAGGTGATTGAAGTAGAAGTAGGCGTACGGTCGGTCGGGCCAGCCCGGATCGACGGCGACGCCCAGGAGTCCACGCTCGTTGCCGACCAGGACGCTGTCGATGACCAGCACCGGCGGCTCGACGACCGTGCCGCCGACGATGAGCTGCACCTGGCCCTCGGTCTCGTGCGGCGCGCTCTGCTGGTGCTCGATCGCCAGCATGCGCCCGTCGGGCAGGAAGGCCAGGCCGACCGGGCGGATGACGCCGACGGCGACCTCCTCGTCCTCGAAGCCGTCCGGCAGGTCGACGACGGCCCGCACGGCGGCGGGCAGCCCCGCACCGAGGCAGATGATCGCGACGAGCGCCGCGAGGGTGACACGCGCCGCGGCGATGGCGGGCCACGAGGCGTCCCGGACGAGCCGGACGAGTCGGGAGGTCGGAGGTGAGACGGGGACCATGGATGTGTTCCTCCACGGGTACATGGTGGTGCGCCCTGACGCTGCGGTCGAGCCGGCTGGCCGACGGCGAGTCGGGACGGAGGACGGACTCGTGAACGGGGACGAAACCGGACGGGGGGACGTGCCGGCTCAGCGGACCAGGACGAGTCGCCGCGCGAGTACGTCGCTTGCCCCGGCGCGCCGGTAGAAGTAGATGCCGGGCGCCGCGCGGGAGCCATCGGCGGTCAGGCCGTTCCAGCTGGCGCGGCCCTGCACGTCGAGCATGAGCGTGCGCACGTGGCGGCCGGCGACATCGTGGATCAACAGCGCTCCCGATCGGGGGCCGGCGCCCCCAAGTTCGAACTGCACCGGTCCGCGCGACGGGTTGGGGCGCGCCAGGAGCGCCACCGACGGCGTCCTGCCACCCGCGATCGCCGCGCTCCCGGTGAAGCTCATGGTGAGGTCATAGGATCCCTCGGCGAACGGTCCGGTGCCACCGGGTGCCTGGGCGAATCCGTTGACGTTGAGGGCGATGCGGTAGCTCCCGGGGGTCAGGTCGACGTGTTCGTCCACCATGACCGACCCCTCGCCCAGGTTCTCGAAGTCCACCAGCACCGAGCCATCCCCCAGGAAGGAGAAGAACACGGCACCGTCTCCTGTCGCATCGGTCGTGCCGGTGATCGCCAGGCGCACCGGCTCGTCGATCTCGATCGTCAGGTTGAAGAGCGCCTGGCCGAAGGCCTCGCCGAAGGCGTCGGGCAGCTCGCTGGTCGCATCGGACATGAAGCTACCGGACGCCAGGATGGTGTCATCGAGGATCTCCGAGTCGTGGGTGGCGACCGCGTGGGTCGTGACGCCCTCGATCTGCACGGTGATCTCGGTGGCGTCGTGGAAGGGTCCGAAGTCGATGGCCTCCACCTGACCGAAATCGGTGGCGAAGGTATCCGGACTGCTGGCGCTGGCGAAGACCGTGGCCCGCCGTGATTGCTCGACCGGCAGGATGGCAGAGCGGGCAGTGGCCGCCGCGAACAGGCTGACGAGGAGCGTCGCGAGAACGGCATGGACGGGGATCGGGCCACCGCGCATGGGGATTCTCCTGGACGGGAGCGCGGGAGGGTGACGGCAGCATACCACAGCCGACCCTGCACAGTGTGCGCGAGATCACCGGACGCGGCACGTATCAACCGCGTCACCGGTGCGTCGGTGAGATGACCCCCGCCGAGGACTGAACCTGGAGGGTGTTTTGTACTCACCGATACGGTGTCTCGCTGGTGGACTGTCCTTGATACTGTGCGTGTTCGTCATTGCTGCCAGCCCGGCCCGTGCCGACATGCACGAGGTCAGCGTCGCGAGCTTCGCGTTCACACCCCCGGCGCTCACGATCAGCGAGGGCGACACGGTGCGCTGGACCTGGGTCGACGGCATCCATACCACGACGTCGGGGGATCCCGGCACCTGTACTCCGGACGGGATGTGGAGCGCGCCCCTCGATGCGGGCAATCCCTCGTTCGAGGTCCAGTTCGACAGCGCTGGGCTGTTCACCTACTTCTGCATGCCCCACTGCTCGCTCGGCATGACCGGCGAGGTGCTGGTCGAGCCGGCCGTGCCCGTCGAACCGACGACCTGGGGCACCCTGAAGGCGATCTACGCCGATTGAGCCGTCGTTACGCCCCGGGGGCCGAGCGGGACCGGCGAGCGCCCCGCATCCGCACCGCCCGGTTGCGACCGGGGACGCCGGGACGGCGACGTCCCGGCGCCCGGTGACGGGCGCACCGTTGTGCTGTGCGTCCTGGCGCCGCTCGACCTCGCCGCGCTCGTCCTGGCGCCGCTCGACCTCGCCCCGCGCTACCGGACGATCACGACGCGGCGGGTGCTGCGCTTGCCGTCGCGCGTTTCGAGCCGGATCCAGTAGATCCCCTGCCCCACCCGGCGCCCACGAGCATCGCGCCCGTCCCACGTCAACACCTGTCCGCCCGCCGGCATGAGACGATCCGCGAGGACGGTCTGCACGCGACCGGTGACGTCGACGACGTCCACCGTCACGTGATCGGGCTGATCGAGCTCGAGACGGACGGACATTCTCCCGGTCGCCGGATTGGGGCGCACCGTGCCCAGCAGGGGCGGTGGTGCGACCGCTTCCTGCCTCGCGTCGTCCACCGCCGTCACCTCGCTCAGGTCCATCTGGATGCCCAGGCAGAGGTCCTCGCAGCCGGCGCTGTTGTCGTTGTAGGACCCGACCTGAAAGTAGTAGGTCTGGTTCGCTGCCGCCTCGAAGCGGACGGTCGAGGCGCGCGGAAAGGGCAAGCACGGTGTCTCGCACGCCGGGATGAGCTCGTCATCGTTGCACTCGACGTAGGCCAGCAAGCCGGCACAGTCGCCGCGGTAGACCTGGATGACCGTGTCGTACGTTGTCGCCGGGTGGCAGGTGCTGAACGCGACGTTCAGGTCCGAGGGCGATGTCAGCTCGAACCAGACCGTATGCCCCACGTCGGGGACCGTGCAGGTCGGGTTGGGCTCGCCGGGCAGCTTGAAGGCATCGCGCACGTCGTAGAGCAGCTCGTGCATCCCCGGGGTAGCGGGCAGGGTTTCGGCCAGGCTGCAGTCGAGGTTCACCGGCGGCGCGCCACACGGCTCGCCGACGGTGACGATCAGTCCCAGACACAGCGTGCAGCCGGCCACGTTGTCCTCGAACGCGGCGACGCTGAAGCGATAGCGTGTCCCGGCGACGGCATCGAAGCTCACGATCGACCCGTAGAACGAGCACCCGTTGTCGCAACTCTGCGTCTGGACGTCATCGGAGCAGTCGACCAGGGTCATGAGACCGCACTGGGGGTCGCCTCCGCTCCAGACCTCGAGCACCGTGTCGTAGGTCGTCGCCGGGTGGCAGGTGCTGATCGCGAGCGGTCCGGATGCCTCCGGGACGATCTCGAACCAGACCTTGCGGCCGGTCGGCTGGCCGCAGCTCGGGGACAGGCCTCCGGGGAGACCGGAGACGTCCACGTACCGCACGTGCTGGCCGACGTCGCCCGGGATGACCAGGGGAGTCGTGCAATCGGCGTATGGGTCACCGGCGATCGATCCGACACAGGTCTGGGCGGTCACCGCGGGGGCAAGCACCGCCGTGTAGACGATGGTGAGGAGGAGCGTCAGGGACGGCGAGATCGAGGCGACGGCCGTGCTCGATGGATGCATCGGGAACTCCTCGGCTGGCCGGACACGGGGGTCTGCCTAGCGTAGCACGTCCGGGCGGCATGCGTTCGTCGCACCCCGGTGCCGGTCGATGGCGGGGCCGGGGCCGAAGACGACCGCGCTCACCGTCGCCGCCGACCGGTGCGATGCGCTACACTCCCTCCCGGGCTCCGCCCCCCGGAGCAACAACCGACCGGTCGCGAGCACCTCCGTCCCGGCGACGCCCTCCACGATCGGGACCTCACGTGCTGCTGGCTGGATGAGGATGCTGACGTGGACCAGGGAGACGTGACGCTGCTCCTGCACGATCTGCGGGACGGCCGCCGCGACGCCTTCGACCGGCTCGTACCGCTGGTCTACGACGAGCTCCGTCGACTCGCCCGCACCCAGCTGCGCCGCTCCCCGCCGGGGCTGACCCTGGACACGGTCGGCCTCGTCCACGAGCTCTACCTGAAGATGGCCGGACAGCAGGGTCTGGACGTCAAGGACCGCCAGCACTTCCTCGCGGTCTCGGTGCGCGCCATGCGCCAGGTCCTGGTCGACTTCGCGCGGGCGCGTCTGGCCGTCAAGCGCGGCGGCGGCGCCCAGGCGGTCACGCTCGAGGAAGGCTCCGCGAGCGTCGACGCCGAGGCCGAGCGGGTGTGCGACATCGATCGCGTCGTCGAGGCGCTGCGTGCGCACAACGAGCGCATGGCGCGCATCGTCGAGTGCCGATACTTCGCGGGCCTCAGCGAGCAGGAGACGGCCGATGCGCTGGGCATCTCGCTGCGGACCGCCCAGCGCGAGTGGATGCGGGCGCGGGCCTGGCTGCGCGACGCGCTGGGCGATGGAGGCTGAGCACGTGGACGGGCAGCCCACCGATGAGGGCCGGGACCTGCCCCCGGC
>JASFRE010000328.1:0-5515 GCA_050115055.1 Candidatus Eiseniibacteriota bacterium
TGTCGCCACCACCGAAGCCCGGCAGGATCAACTTGTCCTTGGCATAGTCGCGGATCCGCTTCAGGACGTCGTCGAGCTCGATCACGAGCGCCGTCAGGCCCAGTTCCTTGGCGCGCATCGCCGCCGCGGTCCCACAGGGTCCGCCACCCACAATCAAGACGTCGAGCACGTCCGGCAGCTGAACGGGCTCCTTGAGCGCGATCGATCCGTCGTCGAGGACTTCCTGCCGCGAGTTCATGCTTCCCCCTTGCTCTGTCTTCTGGCCCCTGGCCACCGGAGCCACGGCGTGGGCCGCGTGATCCGGAGCCGGCCTCCGGCGGCGGCCCTCAGTCGAGCTGCACGGTGCAGTGCGCCGCCACGTTGCCGAAGCGAATCTCCACCACGCCCCGGATCGGAACCGGTTTGCTGATGCGCTCCCCGCCGATGAACGTGCCGAGCGAGCTGCCGGCATCGGAGAGCGTCACCGTCTCTCCCGAGACCTCGATGATCGCATGGCGCCGCGACACCGACTTCTCCTCGATGCGAAGGTCTGCATCACGCGCGCGACCGATCTCATGCCGGCCCTGGCCGACCTCATGGGAGATCACGTCGCCCGCCGCGGTGCGGATCTCGAGCAGGACCCGCGCCTGCCGTGGCGCCCGGTCATGGGCCGCTCCGAGGCTGCCGGGCAGTCCACCGCCCATGTCGACCACCGTCTCGTCGCCGGTCGGTTCCGCCGGTGCGCCGCCGCGGCCGCCACCCAGCTTGCCAGGCAGTGCGCCGCCCGTATCGATCACCGTCTCGTCGCCGGCCGGCTCCGCCGGTGCGCCGCCGCGGCCGCCGCCCAGCTTGCCCGGCAGCGCGCCGCCCGTGTCGATCACCGTCTCGTCACCGGCCGGCTCCGCCGGTGCGCCACCGCGGCCGCCGGCCAGGCCGCCGGGCAACGCACCGCCCGTATCGATCACCGTCTCGTCGCCGGCCGGTTCCGCCGGTGCGCCACCGCGGCCGCCGGCCAGGCCGCCGGGCAACGCACCGCCCGTATCGATCACCGTCTCGTCGCCGGCCGGTTCCGCCGGTGCGCCGCCGCGGCCGCCGGCCAGGCCGCCGGGCAACGCACCGCCCGTATCGATCACCGTCTCGTCGCCGGCCGGTTCCGCCGGTGCGCCGCCGCGGCGCGCTCCGATCCCCTCCGGCACCGCGCCGCCGGCCTCGACCACAGTCTTCTCCTCCGGGCTCGCATCCCGCGCGGCCCGCCCCGCTACGGCGCCGCCCGAACTGGCGGACGCCGCCTCGTCCAGCACCTGGAAGACGAAATCCGCGCGCTCGCCGAGGGTGACGACACTCAGCCGCTCGAGGCGCTCCGGACGCCGCACGCGCACGCCGTCGACGCGGGTGCCGTTACGGCTCCCGAGGTCCTCGATCATGAAGCACTCGCGCTCCCGATCGAGATAGATCCGCGCATGGCGCGACGACACGAATCCCACCGGCAGCGTGATCGTGTTCGATGCGTGCCGGCCGATCGACGCCTCGTCGGCGAACGTGTGCTCGCCGGCGAGCTCGCCGGACCGGGTGAAGAGCTTGGCTCGCATTCGGTCACCTCATCGTCGATCGGTGATGCGCGGCGCGCGTCACTCGAGGGTGAGTAGCAGGTTCGACCGCTGGGTCTTGTTGGGGTGGAAGAAGTGACACGTGGCGCAGCCGCTGTCGGCCTTCTCCGCGGCGTGGCAGGAGTGACAGGTGCCGATCCGCGGGAGGTTCAGGATCGACGCGTTGTCCTTGGCCACGTCGACCTCGACGTCCTGACCGACGTTCTCGGCGATCGGGATGGCCGCGTGGCAGTCGAGGCAACGGAGCTGCAGGATGTGCGCGCGGTGGTTGAAGTGCGCGCGCCTGAGCGAACGCTGGTCCTTCTGCACGCGCGCGATGGTCGAGTTGCGGACGACGTGACACATCTGGCACGACGCGGTCAGCGAGTTGACGAACTCGTCAAAGCGCGCGACGTCCTCACTCGTGAAGTCGGGATTCATCTCGCCGGGGTCCAGCACGAAGCCGCTGTCGTCCAGCACGGTGTAGGGATTGCGTAGCCGCCGCTCGACCGACGCCAGTTGCTTCTCGATCTCGTTCAGGTCGCGCTGCACCTCGCGCTGTGGCTGTGCACGCAGGGTCTGGACCCGGTCGCGGAGCGTCCGCACGGCCTCATCAAAGAGGACGTGCGTCTCCCCCGGCCGCACGTCGCTGGACGCCGACAGCAGGTCGACCAGATCCGCGTCCGGATACTGCACGCGCCGGAGCTCCCGGAGGTTGGCGATGATCCACGGGTCGCGGTGGTGCACATTGATCTTCCGCACCTCGCCGGACCGCTCCTGGAACTCGCTGGGATCGCTCAGCGACGCCGCCAGACGGCTGGGGCCGGGCTCGCGGCGCAGGGTCTCGAGGGTCAGGACGCCCGGGGTCTTGTTCTCGGCCGTCGGCCGGCCGACCGGCAGGAGCTCGGTCGTCGTGCCACCGTTCAGGTGACAGGCCGAGCAGTGCAGCTCGAAGTCGAGCGGCCGGAAGCCCGCGCCGTCCGGCTGGGCGTTGTGGCAGTAGAGGCAGGCCTGCTCGTTGTCCTGGATCCCGAAGCGCTTGAGGAGACGGCGCACGTGATTCGTGTGCGTGAACCGGAGGTTCGCATCATCGGCGTCCGGCATGCCGACGAAGTCGAACTCCGGATGATCATGGTCGAACGACTCGAAGTGGCAGCCACTGCACTGCTCGTCGACCGGGCGGATGAGGGCGGCGTCCCGGCCCTCGTGCTCGGTGTGGCACTCGCGGCAACCCAGCTCCCCGTCGCGGGTGCCGGCGCGCCGGAAGTCGGCACTCCGGTAGATGTAGTGGGTATCGAACGAGTAGACGCCCAGCCGGTCGCCATGCTTCTCGTGACACGACTCGCACTTCTCGTCGACCACCGACGACGCGGTGATCGGCGCGACCCCGGAGTGGCACGCGGAGCAGTCGTCCTCGTAGGTGGCATGGCTCGAACTGAGCGGTCCGGTCGAGAAGACGCGGTCGCCGCGCAGGACAAAGCCCGTCGCGAGGATGGCGACGACGATGCCGGCGCCGACCAGTGCCGCGGCCAGCAACCTGTTGCGCGTGAGCGGATAGACGTAGCGCTCCGACACCGGCAGGCGAGCGTTGCCGAAGGTGCCCTTGGGCGTGTCTGCCGCCTTCTTCTTCTTGGCCACGCGCTCCTCCCCGATCAGTAGGTCAAGCCGATGTAGACGTGCACGGCCACGAGGACCAGGAGGGCCATCGACACCGGCACGTGCAGGTACAGCCACCAGCGCAGCGCCCGCTGGAGCGTGTACTGGGCGTCGAGCTCGAGCTTGGTGCGGAAGAAGGCCTCGAGCTCGGCCAGCTTCTCACGCTGGTCCGCGGGCAGGATCCGTAACAGGTAGGGAAAGCCGCGGGTGCGCGACTGGATCCCACCGGTGACGTCCATGAAATAGATGAAGCGCGGCTGCGGTCCGGCGAACGCCGTCTCCAGGTTCAGATGATAGAAATCCTGTACCGGGTCGTCGCAGGTCGCGAGCAGGGCCTGCGCGCGCTGGCGGATGTCGCCGATCAGATCGGGGATGCGGTCGTAGTGCGCCTCGACCGTGAGCCCCGAGGTGATGACCCGCGGCACCCAGCGCTGGATGATCGCGCCGAGCAGGCCGCTGGCGGTGATCCAGAGGCTGAGCCCCCAGATCCACTGGTTGAGCTTCCCGTCCGGCACCTGGAACGCGCTGTGCATCAGCATCAGGAGCAGGAACAGGATGCCGCCGTAGATGTGGAACTGGAGCCAGGCCCGCGTCCGTCCCGCGCCCCAGCGCATGGTCCGCCGGCGCGCGCCGTAGAGCAGCGCCCCCAGCATGAAGGCCAGGGCGGCGGCCCCGAAGCCGAGGCTCCACAGGTTGCCTGACTCGACGTCCGAGAGCACGTAGTTGGCCGCCAGCGCCCCGACGCACAGCGCCAGGCAAAGCACGAACCAGAACGGAAGTCGTCCCGGCCAGTCGAACCGTATCCATCGAGGGAAGTTCATCGCCGCATCAGTTCCCGTTCTTGGATGCCCTCGAGAGGGCCGTGAACTCGTCGACCGAGCCGATCCGGATCGCGCAGCCGTGCGGGCAGTTCTTCACGCATGCCGGACCGTCGGCGCTCGTGTAGCAAAGATCGCACTTGCTGGCGACCTTCTGCTCGGTCCCCCGGAGGAACTCGGGAAGCGCGTTGCCCGGCCAGGTCTCCCCGGTCGGGTGCATGATGATCGCGTCGTAGGGACACTTGTTGGCGCAGTTGCTGCAACCGATGCAGATGTCCTCCTGGATCTCGACGACGTCGCCGACCGCGGCCCGGTGAATCGCCCCGGTCGGACAGCCGACCAGGCAATGCGGGTCCCGGCAGTGGTAGCAGGACCGTGCGATCAGGTGGCTGCCGTAGCGCTCGCCCTCGCGGACGAAGCGCGGGCGGCCGCCGTGCGTGTCGGCGCAGGCGCGCATGCAGTCGTCGCAGCGGGTGCAGGTGTTCAGGTCGATCACCAGGATGCTATTGCCCTGCACCAGTCCCTTCTTCAGGGAGAACTCGATCAGCTCCGAGTGATTCAGGTTGCGCTTGGCGTAGCCGGTCTCCTTGATACGCTGGACGGCACTCTGCCAGAGCTCCTGTGCAGTCTCGGGGTGGGTCTGGAGGATGGCATCGACGTCGGCCTTCTCGATCTTGACGAGCTCGCAGTAGCCCGCCGAGCTCGCGGTACAGGTCCAGCCATGGATGTCGTCGACCATCATCTCGACCTCGCCGAGCGTCATGCCCTTCGAGAGGTACGAGACGGCCGGCTCGCCGGCGGCGAAGTGCTGCGTGAGCTTGAGGAATCCCGAGCGGACGACGTAGAGCGCATCGGCCGGCTGTCCCTCCTCGAGCAGCACCTTGTTCGGTCGCAGGGAGACGAGCTCGACCTTCTCGACGAGACGGTCGAGGACCGCCTCCTCGCACCGGGCGAGGAGCGGTAGGCGGCGCAGATGGAAGTAGAGCGTGCGCTCGCGGTACATGCGATCGGCGCGCTCCTTGAAGGCCGGCGACTCCTCCTTCAGCCGCCTGAGCGCCGGCAGGCGGATCTGCACCAGCGTGCAGGCTCCCGCGGTACGGGCGGTGACCGCCTGCGGCCAGCCGCTCAGGGCGCCGATCTCGCCGAACATCTCGCCGGCGCCGAGGCGCACGGTCGCCCCGCGCGGGAGATCGATGTCCATGACGGCGAGGAAGGTCGGATCGCCATCGGACTGCGCGCGGACCTGGCTGATCATGACCGTCTCGTCACCGCCCCCCACGGCGCCGTCGGCCGGCGCCTTGCGGCCCCGATGACCGCCGCCGCCCCCGTCACCGCCACGCTTGCCGCGCCGGCCGCGCCCGCTGCCGCCGCCGCCGGGCTGGGCGACGGTGTCATCGCCTGCGGCCGAGGGCTGCTGCATCATCATCGTGCGACCCGCGTCGAAGATCGGCCCGCCACCCCCTTCCGGCCCGCCGT
>JASFRE010000329.1:0-5498 GCA_050115055.1 Candidatus Eiseniibacteriota bacterium
GACACCTACGTCTACGCCTACGCCGAGGACTTCCTCGATCAGGACGGCCGCCAGATGCACGGCGTCCGCTTCTCGACGCTGACCTGGCCGGGCGGCGTCCCGACCTTCGAGCGCGACAACCGGCTCGATGCCGCCTGGTCACCGGTCGAGGGCGACCTCGGCGCGCAGCCGACCTACGGCGATCGGCCGGCGCATCGCAGCGGCGTGCCGTCCGGAGTCGAGGGCCGCTTCTGGATCAACACCGCCGAGGACTACAGTGGACCGATCGACGGTGGCTGCGCCACCTGCGACGCGGACCCGTCACAGACCGGCGTGCTCCGGTCGAGCATCTTCCAGCTCGTGCATCTCGTCATCGGGCTCCGCGTCGGCGGTCCGCTCTCCGGCGATTGCCGCGTGGCGCTCGTCGACGACGCGACCGGCACCATCATCGCCTCCGAGAGCGGTACCGGCAGCGAGAGCATGACCTATCGCGAGTGGGACGTCAGCGCCTGGCACGGGCGCGATGTCTACCTCGAGATCGTCGACCATGATCCGGCCGCGCACATCGCGGTCGACGCGATCCAGGGCCTGGTGCCGCTCGCGGTCGGCGACGCCCCCGTGGCGCCGCCGACCCGTGATCTCGTCGTGCGTGTCTACCCCAGTCCGGTGCGCGCCGGGTCGCCCGTGACCATTCGCCTCGTCGCGCCCGGCGACCTGGACGCCGTCGGGCGCGATGGTGGGGATCCTGGCGGACGCCCGACGCTGACCATTCACGACGTCGCCGGACGTCTGGTGCGCCGGCTGGGGGTGCCGGCGACCGGTGCCGCCGCAGGCGGCCTGCAGGAGCTCGTGTGGGACGGTCGGGACGCTCGCGGCCGGCCGCTCGCGGCCGGTCACTACTTCGTCCGCACGGTGACGCCCGCGGGAGTCTCGGCGGTCACCCGGGTGACGCTGACGCGCTGAGAGCGGGGCGCCGGCGCCGCTTGCCCGACCGGCGGTGCGACTCGCTCCGTCCGATCTACATGCTCTCCACCATGCCGATCGCGTAGGCCGCCTGGCCGGCGCGTCGCGTCACCGGGCGCGCGGTCACCTTGCGGAAGACCTCGCCCGGCCACTTGCGGATCCCGTCGACCGTGAGGATGTCGCGCTCGATGGAGATCCCGAACAGGGACTCGTTGTCGCGCAGGAACGGCTCGAGAAACGCCCAGTCCTCCTGGGTGAACTCGGTGAATACGGTGCCGTTCAGCTGCTCGGCGGTGAGCGAGCGATACGGGTCATTGACGTAGCCGGCGCCGCCCGACGCGAGAGCGAAGAAGCTGTTGCCCGGGTAACGCTCCTCGAGACCCATGACCTCGCCGTGCACGTTGATGCGCAGGCCGCCGACGAGCAGGAAGCCCGCCCCGAGATCGGCACCGGCCATGAAGCTCTCGCCGGCGTAGTCGAGACAGGTGCCGTTGACGATCGCCCGTACGGTGCCGACGGCATTGATGAGCGGGCGACCACCGGTGTTGCCGAGCACGTAGGCCTCGCCGCCCTTGGCGCCGTACAGGAACGCCTGGCCGACGTCGCCGTGGACCACCAGGCGACCGCTCTTCATGACCTGTCCGAGCTGGTCCTGTCCGTCACCGTGGATGTGCAACTCGGCCCCGTCGAGCCCCGAGCCGGCGTAGTCACCGGTCGAGCCGTAGCAGTCGATGCGGACGTCGCGCGAGTCGGCACCCAGGCCGCAGCCGATGAAGCGATCGCCTTTCAGGTTGTAGGCGACGAACCGGCGGTAGCCCTGAGCGCGCGCCACGGCGATGAGCCGTGCCACGGCGCCCGGCCCCTCGGGCGGGAAACGCGTCGCGTCGATGACCAGCGTGTCGTCGAGGTGGGTCGGCGAAGGCAACGGCCCGGCGGTCGGCGCCACGATCCGCCGGTAGCGCGACCGGGCGGTGCCGTCGCCGGCGTCACCGGCGGCCACGCCACGCCGGTCCCCGGTCGCGTCGTCCGTGCCGCCGTCGATCCGCGGCGTGCCGTCGAGGACCGCACGGAGGGTGTCGTCGACCTGCGCCAGCACCCGGCTGCGCCGGTGTTGCCCGGTCGCGACGCGTCGGTCGCGCAACAGCGTCAGGCCCCGGAGCGCCAGGCCACGGCCGGCGTCGTCACGGGAAGCGCGTTTCACCACCTGGGCGAGGAGTTGCCCGAACCCGCCGTGATCGACCTCCACGAGGAGCCGTCGCAGACCGTCGAAGAGACGCTCGGCGCCGCCAGGTGCCAGCAGCGCGTCGATCGTGCGGCCGGGGTCGATGACGTGACGGTGGTGCTGGTGGGCGAGGGCGTGGCCGGTGTCCGGGTCGCGCGGCGTCGCCGCGCCGGCCATGCGACCGTGCGAGCCAGGCAGGTGCCAGGCGATGGCGTGATCGGCCGGCGCACCGCTGCCGGGCAGGTGCACCGGGTGGCCGAACTTGTCGGTGCAGGTCAGGAGCTTCCGCCCGCGGGACGCCTGCGAGCCGTCGTCCGCCGGTCTCTCGGCGACCGCGTCCCGCAGCCGGAAGACGAAGGCGCCGCCGTCGGTGTGGCTGCCGCCGCGCGCGCTCCAGGTGCGGTCCGGGACCGGGCAGACGCGTGGGTCCTCGGCGGCGAGACTCGAGAGGAAGGCGTCCACCGCCTGGCGCTCGGAAGCGACGGCGCCGATCCCCAACGTGCCCTGGCAGAGCGCGAACACCTGCGGCCGCAGCATCGAGGTGTCGGTGATGCCGACCAGCTGCAGCTCGCGTTCCCGCAGAGCGTTGCGTGCAAGGATGAAGAACCACGGGCCGTCCGGCGAGCCGTGGATGTGCGCGGCGCGCAGCGCCCGGTAGACGCGTTGCCGGACCTTGGGCAGCAGTTCGAAGTCGCGCTCGCCGGTCGGCGCGAGCGCCTCGATCGTCCACTCGAGCGGATAGTCGAGCACGCGCTGGTAGTGATCGAAGAGCAGCGCCGCGACCTCGGTGTCGGTCAGGAACAGGGGCCGCACCCGACGCTGCCGGAGGTAGGTGCAGATCGAGTGGTAGTTGGCGAGATCGCCATTGTGGACCAGCGCCTCGTGAAGCCCCGCGAAGGGGTGCGCGCCACCGGGGTGCCAGACGCGACCGCGCGTCGGGTAGCGCTGGTGGCCGATCCAGATGTGGGCGCGAAGCTCGTCGATCCGGTAGAAGGCGGCCACCTCCTCCGCATAGCCGACGCCCTTCAGGACGAGGAGGTCCTTGCCGTGCGACAGGACGAACGCGGTCTTGTCGGAACTGGCCGCGTAGCAGGCCGCATTGAGCTCGAAGCTGTTGCGGTAGACGAACTCGTCCTCCAGGCGTTGCCGGGCCGCCGCACTCGGGTCGCACTCCCCGTGTGTGCCGCCCGCATCCCACGCCTCTCCGTCGATGCCGAGCTGGCGCGCGAACCGGTCGAGCACCGCCGGGCGGACGCGCACGAAGTAGCGCCAGACGCGCGGCGGTCGCACCTCGAGATGGGGGAGCGCGCGGTGGTCGTCGAGCTCCGGCTGCTCCTCGGCCCGCTCGACGTCGAAGTGGGGGGTGATGAAGCGCTCCTCCACCGCGGCACGCGCGCCGGCGTCGAGGTAACCGACGTGCAGGGCGTAGAACGACTCGTACGCGGGGAAGCAGCCGGCCGCGCACAGGCCGCCGCCCTTGCCGTTGCCCCGGTTGTGCATCTGCGCGAGGGGGCGGATCAGGTGGCGGCCGGCGACCGGCTCGCCGACCGCGACGCCGATGACGCCGCAGCCGCCCTCGGCGTCACGCTCGCCGCCGCGATCGATGGTCGCCGGCGGCGCGGGGCGCCCGGCGGTCAGTCGCTCCACCCTCTCGCGATCAATCATGGCTCGTCACCCCGTCGGCGTTGCCGGCTCGAAGTCCAGGTGGCGCAACACGTCGGTGCGGCCGACCAGCTCGCGGACCGTGCGCATGCCGAGCGCGGCGAGGATCTCGCGCAGCTCGGCGGCGAGCGCGGTGTAGAGCCGCTCGATGCGCGCCGCCGCCCACTCGGCGGTGTAGATCGCCTCGAGCTCCGGATCGGTGGTCGCGATGCCGCGCGGGCAGCCGCGATGGCTCTCGCAGTTGCAGCAGCGCACGCAGCCGAGCGCCACCAGCTCGGTCGTGCCGATGACCACGCCGTCGGCGCCGAGGGCGATCACCTTGGCGATGTCGTGCGCCGTGCGGACGCCGCCCGAGGCGATGAGGCAGATGCGGTCGCGGATCCCCTCCGCCACCAGGAAGCCGTGCGTCTTCGGGATCGCGTACTCGATCGGCATGGCGATGTTCTTCTTGGCGATCTCCGGCGCTGCGCCGGTGCCACCGTAGCCGCCGTCCAGGTGCACGATGTGGGCGCCGGCGTAGTAGCTGCCGACCGCGACCATGTCGACGTCGGCCGGCGTCGACACCTTGACCGACACCAGCGCCTCGGGATGGATCGACAGGATCCAGTCGATGTGCTTCTTGTGGTCCTCGATCGAGTAGACCGAGTGGAACGGGAACGGCGAGAACAGGCTGATGCCGGGCTGCGACTCGCGCATCCGCGCCACCTCCGGCGTCACCTTGTCGCCGAGCAGGTGACCGCCGAGCCCCGGCTTGGCCCCCTGCGCGTACTTGAACTCGACGACCGGCGAGCGACGGATCGCGTCTTCGTTGATGCCGAAGAGCCCCGTCGCCACCTGCGTGATGACGTGATCGGCGTAGGGGATCAGCGCCGGCGGGTAGCCGCCCTCGCCGGTCGAGAATAGGGTGCCGACTCGCTGCGCCGCCATGGCCCGGCCCAGCAGGGTCGGCAGGCCGATCGAGCCGTAGGACATGCCGCCGCCGTAGATCGGTACCGGCAGCGTCAGCTGGCGGCCGCTGCCGCGCCGGTTCAGCTCGAGCGACAGATCGATGGCCGGTGGCGACGGTGCCGGTAGCGCGTCGCGCGAGGTGCCAGGCGCGGTGCCGCGCACGCTGCCGAGCGCCGCGCCATGCGAGGTGCCGGACGCGCTGTCAGACGCCCTGCCGTGCGCGCTGCCGTGCGCGTTGCCGGACGCGCCGCCGTGCATGCTGCCGCCGTGCATGCTGCCGCCGTTGCCATCGCCGTCCGGCTCGAAGGTGAACCGCATGCGGTCGAAGCCGCCGCCGGAGTCGCCGGTGCGCGATTCGCGCGCCAGCTCCGGTGGGCGGCCGGTGCGTGCCGCCTCGAAGACGCAGGTCAGCAGGTCGGCCGTCCAGCGGCGATCACCGAGCGCTGCATGCTGCGGGTTCTCGACCACGCTGAGCGCCTGCGTCGGACACTGCCGGACGCACATGTCCGATTGACCGGAGCAGTCGGTGCCGAGGCAGCGGTCGGACCGTGGTCGCTCCATGACCTGGAAGCCGGAACGACGCCGGTGGACGCCGGTGGGACAGACCGATTCGCAGACGCCGCAGGCGATGCAGGCGTCGCCCCGCGTGACCAGGTACTTGCCGAGCTCGATCCGGTAGTGGTTGTCCATCGGCTGGTGGGTCACGTGCGTCCTCCCCGGAGAT
>JASFRE010000330.1:0-5489 GCA_050115055.1 Candidatus Eiseniibacteriota bacterium
GAGGCGGACGATCGCGACGGGCTCGTCGCTGGCGACCGCGATGCCGGTCATGCTCTCCTCGCTGCTCCCCGGACGCGCCGCGCCGCTCACAGGTGGCGGCGCATGATCCGCCGGCTCGCTGACGGTTGCGCACACTCGACGAAGCCCGCGCGCTCGAACAGCTCCGGAAATCCCATGTAGGCCGAGACCGGCGGCACGCGATCGCTGCGCGCCACGGTCGGATAGGCCTCGACGATGCGGCCGCGCCGGTGCCGCACGTGCTCGACGGCGGCCAGAATCGCCTCCAGCGCGATCCCGCGGTGACGGTGTGTGCGCGCGATGTAGAGGCAGACCAGCGACCAGACCGGCTCGTCGTCGAGCCGCTTCAGGACGGGCGACCGCTCGAGCGAGGCGAAGTGCTCCCGCGGCGCCACCGAGCACCAGGCGATCGGCTCCCGCCCCGCATAGCCGAGGATGCCGGGCACGTGGCCCGAGTGGACGAGCGACCGCATCGCGCGGCGGTTGCCGGCGCCCTGGCCCGCCGCGAACTCGCGGCGCGTCACCCGCCAGTACATGCACCAGCAGCCGGCGTAGGCGCCCTTCGGCCCGAAGAGCGTCTCGAAGTCCGTCCAGCGCCGCGGCGTCAGGGGATGGAATCGCATGGGCTCGACCTCCGTCCTGTTGGGGGCGTTGGCGGGGGAGTGCCCGGTGAGCACATGATAGCAGTGCGATCCGGATCCCGCCGCTCTCGACTCCTCTTGTCAGTCGCAGAGCGATCGGTCACCATGACGGCGGCGGCGAGGGGAACGCGATGACGCAGGCGGACGGGGCGATCGGACGAGCGCACTGGCGGGTCGACGGGCGTGGCAAGGTGACCGGCGCCGCCCGCTTCGCGGCCGACCTGCGCGTGCCCGGCATGCTGCACGGCGCGACCCTGGTCGCCGGCCGGCCGCACGCCCGCATCGTCTCGATCGACATCGCCGCGGCGCGGGCGATGCCAGGCGTCCACGCCGTCTTGACCGGCCGCGACCTGCCGTCGCCGTACACCTTCGGCCCGGTCATCCGCGATCTTCCGGTCCTCGCCACCGACCGGGTGCGGCACTACGGCGACGGCGTCGCCATTGTTGCCGCGCGCGACATCGAGACGGCGCGCGCGGCGCTCGCGGCAATCGTCGTCGGCTACGAGGAGCTGCCGGCGGTCCTCGATCCCGAGGCGGCGCTCGACCCCGGGGCGCCGAGGGTGCACGGGCCGCGCGACGACCCGGGGGGCGACGCCGGCGGACCGGATGACGGGGACGGGAGCGACGCCGCGGCCGGCATCCACCCGAACGCCTGCGCGCGGCACCACGTGCGCCGGGGCGACGTGCGCGAGGGGCTGGACGCGGCGGACGTCGTCGTCGAGCGCACCTATCGCACGCAGCACGTCGAGCACGCCTACATCGAGCCCGAGGCGGTGATCGCCGAGTGCACACCGGAGGGTGGCGTCCGCATCGTCGGCTCGATCCAGAACCTGTTCACGACGCGCCGGGTCGTCGCCGGGCTCCTGGCGCTGGACCTGGCCCGCGTCGAGGTCGAGCACGCGACGCTCGGCGGCTCGTTCGGCGGCAAGGACGACGTCATGTCGCAGATGGCGTGCCGTGCCGCACTGCTCGCCCGCGCCACCGGTCGCCCGGTGCGGATCGTGAACACGCGGGAGCAGTCGATGGTCGAGTCCTACAAGCGCCATCCCTACGTGCTGCACTACCGGGTCGGCGCACGGCGGGACGGTACCCTGACGGCGATCGAGGCCCGCATCGTGGCCGATGCCGGCGCCTACGCCTCGATGTCGCCCTTCGTGACCTGGCGTTCGACGGTGCAGGCGACCGGCCCCTACGACTGCCCGCACGTCGCCGTCGACGTGACCGCCGCCTACACGAACAACATCTACACCGGCGCGATGCGCGGCTTCGGGTCACCACAGATCAACTTCGCCATCGAGTCGGTGATGGACGAGCTGGCCGGCGAGCTCGACATGGACCCGCTCGAGCTCCGGCGGCGCAACATCTTCCGCGACGGATCGGTCACCGCCACCGGGCAGATCCTGCCGCCGGTGGTGTCGATCGGGCAGGTACTCGATGAGATCGCCAGACGCAGCGACTGGCGCGTCCGGCGCGCCGCCATCGAGCGCGACAACGCGCAGCGGCGGGACGGCCGGCGGCGCGGACTGGGGCTCGCCTGCTCCTACCGCGGCGTGAGCCTCGGCGCCGAGGGTGTCGACGCGGCCGGCGCGCTGGTCGGCGTGCAGACCGACGGCTCCGTCATCGTGTCGATCGCGCTGACCGAGATGGGACAGGGGCTCGCCACCGCCATGGCGACGATCGCCGCCGAGGTGCTGGGGATCGAACCGTCCCGCGTCACCTGCCTCCCCGTCACGACCTGCCGGGTGCCCGACTCGGGGCCGACGGTCGCCAGCCGGTCGACCATCATGGGCGGCCAGGCGACGCGCAAGGCGGCCGAGCAGGTGCGCGCGGTCCTCGCCGAGGTCGCGGCCGAGGCGCTCGGTGTGCCGGCGAGCGACGTCGAGCTGCGCGGGGGGCGTTGCGCCGCGCGCGGTGGCGACGGGCGCGACGGTGGCAGTCGCGACGGCATGGCCGGCGCACTCGACTTCGACGCGGTGGTGGCGCGCGCCTTCGCGACCGGACGACCGTTGCTCGGGGTCGGCTGGCACCGGGGACCGCCGACCTCGTGGGACGGATCGACCGGGCGCGGCGACGCCTACTTCGCGTTCGTCTATGGCGGCAACGTCGCCGAGGTCGAGGTCGACCTGGCGACGGGCAAGGTGGACGTCGTGCGCGTCGTCGCCGTGCACGATGTCGGGCGCGCCATCTCCCCGCCGATGGTGCGGAACCAGGTCTACGGCGGCATCGCCATGGGCCTCGGCTACGGTGTGCTCGAGCAGTTCATCCTGGAGCAGGGCGTGCCGGTGACACGCAATCTCGACACCTACCTCCTGCCGACGGCACTCGACGTGCCGGAGATCGAGCTCGGGATCATCGAGAACCCGGATGCCGCTGGACCCTTCGGGGCCAAGAGCATCGCCGAGCCGGCGACCGAGATCGCCGCCCCGGCCATCGCCAGCGCCATCGCGCATGCGACCGGACGTCGCCTGGCGTCGTTGCCGGCCGACCTCGAGACGGTGCTGCTCGGCGCGCCGCTGCGGCGCCCGCCGCGGCGTGCCGCCGAGCGGCTGGCGGCCGAGCGCTGCACGGTGGCGGGTGACGGGGCGTCGCCGGGTGCGCCGAGAGACGCGGGTGCGCCGAGCGACGCGGGTGCGCCGAGCGACGCGGGTGCGCCGAGCGACGCGCCGGATGACGACACACCGCCGGGAGGCCGATCGTGCGGCGTGTGATCCTGGGTCGCGCGGAGACGCTTGAGGCAGCGCTCGAGCGCAAGGCGCAGCGTGGCGAGGAGGCGCGCATCCTGGCCGGCGGCACCGACCTCGTCGTCGAGCTGCGCGGCACGGACGGACAGGAGCTCCACCAGCAGGCGCCGCTCGAGCTGGTGGACATCACCCGGCTCGACGGGCTGGACGGCATCGACGTCACCGACACCACGGTCACGATCGGCTGCCTGGCGACCCACGCCCGGGTCGCGCGCCACGCCGCCATCCACGCGCACGCGCCGCTCCTCGCCGCCGCCTGTGCCCAGGTCGGATCGCCACCGATCCGTCACCGCGGCACGGTGGCCGGCAACGTCTGCAACGCGTCGGCCTGCGCGGACACGTTGCCGCCCCTCCTGGCGCTCGACGCGCGGCTCGTCGCCCACTCGATGCGCGGCGAGCGCGTGCTCCCGGTCACCGACGCCGTCCTCGCACCCTACCGGACGGCGCTCGCCCCCGACGAGATGCTGACCCGCATATTCTTCGACCGCCCGGCGCCGGAAACGCGTTCGGTGTTCCTGAAGCTCGGACGGCGCAATGCGCTGTCGGTGTCGCGCATGAGCATCGCGGTCGTGGCACGGCTCGACCCCGGCGGCCGCTGGCGCGACGTGCGCGTCGCCGGCGGCTCGGTGGCGCCCACGCCGTGCCGCTTCACGGCGATCGAGCGCCTGCTGGAGGGCGAGGCCGCCGGCGAGGCGCTCGCCGCCGAGGCGGGCGCACGACTCGCCGCCGAGATGGTGGCGCTCACCGGGCGCCGCTGGTCGACTCCCTACAAGGAGCCGGTGGTCGGCGCGCTGCTCGGGCGCGCGCTCGGCATGCTGCGTGCCGGCAACACGCCGGAGCTCGACGCGACGCGCGCCGAGCAACGGCCACCGGCCGCCGCCGTGGCGCCGCCGCCGGCGCGTCCGGCCGGTCCCGCCGGTGAGTCGATCGACGTCGAGCTGGTCGTGAACGGCCGCCTGGTCCGGGTGCAGCTTCCGGCACTGACGACGCTGCTCGAGCTCCTGCGCGATACGCTCGGTCTGACCGGCACCAAGTGCGGCTGCGAGATCGGCGAGTGCGGCGCCTGTACCGTCCTCCTGGACGGCCAGGCGGTGAACAGCTGTCTGGTGCTTGCCGGTCAGGCACACGGCCGCAGGGTGGAGACGGTCGAGGGGCTGGCCGCCGGCCTGGGGGACGGTGCGCTCCATCCACTGCAGCGTGCCTTCCTGGATCACGACGCGGTGGCCTGCGGCTTCTGCACGCCCGGCATGCTGATGTCCGCGAAGGCACTGCTCGATCACGTGCGACGGCCGAGCCGGCTCGAGATCCGCACCGCCCTGAGCGGCAATCTGTGTCGGTGCACGGGCTACATCCCGATCGTCGATGCGGTCGAGCACGCGGCGCGCGAGCTTGCGACCGTCCCGCACGCGGCCCCGGCCGACCGCGAGGAGGCACGCGATGGCGAGGACTAGCAGGGCGCGCGCCATCTGGACGCCGGCCGAGCGCCGGATCTTCCGCGCCGAGCCGCTGCTCGACGGCGCCGCGGCGCTCGCCGAGGCGCAGCGTTGCCTGCAGTGCTTCGCACCGCCGTGCCAGGCGCACTGCCCGGCCGGGCTGCCGGTCGGCCGCTTCATCCGCATGATCCGGAGTGGCAATCTGCGCGGCGCGGCCGAGACCGTGCGCGCCGCCAACCCGATGATCGCCAGCTGCGGCGACGCCTGTCCATCCGATCGCTACTGCGCCGCCGCCTGCACGCGTGCCGAGCTCGACGCGCCGATCCGGATCCGCGAGCTGCATCGCTACGCCACCCGGATGGGCGAGCGCGCCGCGCCGCGGCCGCTGCGGCACGCGCCGCGCAGCGGACAGCGCGTGGCCGTGGTGGGCGGCGGGCCGGCGGGGCTGACCTGCGCCCTCGAGCTGCGACGCCTGGGGGTCGACGTCGTGCTCCACGAGGCCAGGTCGACGCTCGGTGGGGTGCTGGCACACGCCATTCCGCTCGATCGCTTCCCCGACGAGACCATCGCCGCCGATGGCCGCTGGGTGGTCGAGCGCGCGATCGACGCGCCCGCGACGCTGGAGGTCCGCCTGAATCACCCGATCGAGGAGCCGG
>JASFRE010000331.1:0-5487 GCA_050115055.1 Candidatus Eiseniibacteriota bacterium
CCCTATCCGGGGGGAACGCACGTCGTCGATTGCCAGGGCGGAGTCGATCCGGTCATCGAGGACAATCGTGGTCGAGTCTGCGTGGGCCCGGGTGGCATCAACACCTGCCAGCCCGCCCCCGTTCCGGTCGGGGCAGCGACGTGGGGAACGATCAAGGACCAGTATCGTTGAGCCCGCCGGGGCCGGGCGAGGTCCTGGTGGCACGCTCGGCGACGTTCGGGACCACCCCGGGCCAGGCTCATGAAGCCGCCAAGTGGTGCCAGACAGGGCACCTGGAGCAGCCCCGGGGTGCTCGAAAGCTCGACCGAGACGACCTTCGCAGAACGCCGTCGCGGTGGTAACCTGGATGGACCGCATGCCCGCTGGTTGATCGCCCCTGCCACTCCCGCCCTCCTCATCCGCGGACCACGTGCCTCTGCCATGGCGCGCCGCCCGCAAACCGAGAGGACGAGCTCGTGATTCACAGAGCGACAGCCCTGGCCCTCCTGTTCGGCAGCCTGCTGCCGGTCGCGGCCGCCGGCCATCTGATCGTCGCCGAGCCGAACGGCGGCGAGACCTTCGCCGTTGGCGACGTGGTCACCATTCGCTGGAACATCGGCATCGCCCACGCCCTGCAGAACTGGGACCTCTGGTACACGCTGTCCGATCCGACGGTCAACTCGGTGTGCACCGACCTTCCCGGCGCCTGGACGGTGATCGAGATGGACGTCGCGCCGACCTGCACGGCCGGTGGAGGCGGAGTGTGCTCGCCCGGCCCCTGCGAGATGACCTACGCCTGGACGATCCCCAGCGGCACCGAGTCGGACCAGGTCAAGGTGCGCGTCCGCATGGATAACTCGGCTACCGACTACTACGACGTCTCCGATGCGCCGTTCACCATCACCGGCGCCTCGAGCGTCGCCGGTCAGGCCGTACCGGGGACCTCCTTCCAGCTGGCCCAGAACCGACCGAATCCGTTCAATCCGAGCACGGTGATCTCGTTCGTGCTCGAACGGGATGTCGAGTCCGTTCACCTCGAGGTCTACGACGCCGGCGGACGGCTCGTTCGCTCGCTCGTGGACGGCGATCTCCCGGCAGGTGTCCATGCCGTGACCTGGAACGGCATCGACCAGAAGGGGCAATCGGTGCCGAGCGGCGTCTACTTCTATCGGCTGGACACCGCGACCGAGCACCAGACGCGGAAGATGCTGCTCGTGGAATAGGAGCCGATCCCGGCGAGGTCCAGGCAGCGGTCGCGGCGGGCCGTCTCGTCGATGCGCGAAAACCCGTTCACCTCGCCGCCCGGGTGTGTTCTTCTCGGAGCATGACCGACTCGAATCCGCAGCGAGTGGTCCGCGGCGCCTGTCCCCACGACTGCCCGGATACCTGTGCCTGGGAGGTCACGGTCGCCGCCGACGGCACGGCCGTGGGACTCGTTGGTGATCGACGTCACCCGGTCACCCGCGGCGGGCTCTGCGCCAAGGTCAATCGCTACCTCGCGGACCGCGTCTACAATCCGGATCGCGTGCTGGATCCCCTGAAGCGTGTCGGCGGCAAGGGCGAGGGTCGCTTCCGGAGAGTGAGCTGGGACGAGGCGCTCGATGGTGTCGCCACCGCGCTACGAAGCACGATCGACACCCACGGCCCCGAGTCGGTGCTGCCCTACAGCTACATGGGCACCCAGGGGCTGATCCAGGGAAGCTCGCTGGATCGTCGCTTCTTCGCTCGCCTCGGCGCGACGCGACTCGAACGGGCGATCTGCGGCAGCACCGGCGGCAGCGGAATCGCCGCCACGCTCGGCACCACGTTTGGCCTCGAGCCCGAGGAGATCGTCCATAGCCGTTTCATCGTTCTCTGGGGAACCAACACCGTCGTGACGAATCTGCACCTCTGGCCGTTCATCCTCCAGGCGAAGCGGCGGGGTGCAACGGTCGTGGTGATCGACCCCATCAAGACGCGGACAGCGGCACGGGCCGACTGGCATGTTCGTCCCCGGCCCGGGACGGACGCGGCCCTGGCGCTGGGCATGATGCACGTCATCGTCTCCGAGGGCCTCGACGACCGGCAGTACATCGAGCGACACACGCATGGCTTCGATCGACTGCACGCCCGCATCACGGAGTTCCCGCCGGAACGCGTCACGGAGATCACCGGAGTGCCGGCGGAGGAGATCGTCGAGCTGGCGCGTGCCTATGCGACCGCGCAACCCTCGACGATCCGCACGCTGGTCGGGATGGAGCACCGTGCGAACGGGGCGATGCTCCTGCGCACCGTCGCCTGCCTGCCGGCCATCGTCGGCGCCTGGCGACACCGGGGAGGCGGTCTCCTGCACATGACCGCTCGCCCCTTCTTCGAGGCCCTGAAGCACGGGGCACTGGAGATGCCCGAGCTCGAGGACCCCGGGACCCGCTCGGTGAACATGGTGCAGCTCGGGCGAGCGCTGACCGACGATGATCTCGATCCGCCGATCGGGGCGCTCATCGTCTACAACAGCAACCCGGCCGCGATCGCTCCGAATCAGAACCGCGTCCTCGCCGGGTTGAGGCGGGAGGATCTCCTCACCGTTGTCGTCGAGCAGTGTCTCACCGACACCGCCCGTCATGCCGACTACGTCTTTCCGGCGACCACCCAGGTCGAGCACTGGGATCTTCTCTGGTCGTGGGGACACACCTACCTGACACTGAACCGGCCGGCGATCGACCCACTCCCCGAGGCCGCACCGAACACCGAGTTCTTCAGGCGCCTGGCGGCCCGCATGGGTCTCGACGAGCCCTACCTGCAGGAGTCCGACGAGAGCTTGATCCGCACCGCGCTGTCGAGTGATCACCCCTATCTGGATGGAATCACCCTCGATCGCCTCCTGAATGACGGGTGGGCCGGGTTGCGTCTCGGACGGGATCCCCGTCCCTTCGCGGCGGGTGGGTTTCCGACGCCATCAGGAAAGTGCGAGCTCGTCGCCGAGAGCCTGGTCTCGCACGGGATGGACCCGCTGCCGAACCATGCACCTCCACCGGAGAGCACGGCCGGAGCGGCACGGCTGACCGGGCGCTACCCGTTGAGCTTCCTTGCCCCGAAGGCGACGCTTCGTTTCCTGAACTCGAGCTATGCCAACATCCCGCGCGCCTTGAAAGCGGAGGGAGAGCCGCGGCTCGACATCCACCCGATCGATGCGGCGGCGCGCGGCATTGCGGATGGCGACCGCGTGCGGGTCTACAACGACCGGGGCAGCATTCGGGTCCGGGCGCACGTCGGAACACGGACACTGCCCGGGTCCGTCACGATGCCGTCGGGCTGGTGGCCGTCGCTGAGCCCCGGGGGCTCCTCGGCCAACGCCCTCACCGCGGACGGGCTGAGCGATCTCGGCGGCGGCGGCGACTTCCACGACACCCTAGTCGAGGTGGAGGGGGCAGGCGACCGGCAGCCGGGCGACCGGCAGCCGGGCAAACGCCGCCCCGTCGACCGCCGGTAGGAGAGCGCCAGGAGACCGCGGCCCCAGTCGATCGGTACCGGACTCCTCGCCGCACGCCCCGACGGATCCCTCGACGACGCTGGTTACTCCGGCCCCGCCGTCGGCGGTGGCATCAAGCCGAGCTGCGACAGGAACGCGACGTTGTCCCAGCTGACCCACGTCTCGACGATCTTCCCCTCCTCCAGGCGCTGGATGATGATGTTGACCAGGGTGAAGCTCTTGCCAGTCGCCGGTAGATCGCCCATCGGACCGGTCTGCGTCCCGGTCATGGTCGATACGTAGGCTACTCTGTCACCCTCGGCGATCATATTGCTGAGGGTGTCCTCGTAGCCGGTCACGGCCTGCCTGAAGTCCTCGATGAAGCCGAAGAACTGCTCCGTGCCGTGCAGCTCCTGCTGACCTGGTGGCATGGCCTGGCAGTGCCGTGTGTAATCCGGTGAAACGAACGACTTGAACGCCTCCAGGTCACCGGCGACCAGGCTGGCATGAGCCTGGCGGACGATCTCCTGGTTACGGCTCTCGAGCTCCTCGGTGGTCAGGTCACCATCAGCGCCGGCGACAGCGGGTGCGATGACGAGCATCGCGAGGATGACCAGTGCCAGCGGTCCCTTCATCGGGGTCCCCCTTCTGGAGGCTGGTCCGGCGCGGCCGCACCAGCTGGACGAGATGCAGTGCCACCTGGCAAGAGTACACCGACCACGGACTCCATCAAGCATGAGCAGACGGCGCTTGCTCCCGGCCGGCAGACCGTGCTAGATTGCGCCCCGGTCCCGCCCACCGCCTTCGCCCACCCGAATCGTCGATCGAGTTCGCCCGACGTTCGCCCACCACGATCGCCCATCGTTCGCCCATAACGATCGCCCACAGCTCTCGCCCACCGGACTCGCCCACAGGGGTCTGGCGGCATGCTGCGGATCGGTGTGGCCCGGGCGGGCGGCTGGACGCTGCACCTCGTTCTCGGTGTCAGTGATTTCCAGCTGATCGTCTCCTGTCTGATCGTCCTGGCGATCGCCTCGCGCGTCGCCCTGTTGCTCGCCCTGTCGCCGGCGACACCCGTCGGTGACATGGACCAGTACATCCGGCTCGCGACCGAGCCCGCTGCCCGGGCCGGCCTCGAGAGCACCGATCGCGGGCCGGTCTATCCGGCGCTGCTCGGTCTGGCTGCCCGTGCCCACACCGATCCGGTCCGCGCGGCCTGCCTCCTCAACATCGTCCTCGGCGCCGTGTCGGTGGTGCTGGTCGCCGTCGTCGCGCGACGGCTGCTGTCGCGGCGCTGGGCCCTGGTCGCGGCGTCGATGATCGCCCTCGAACCGGCGCTGGCGGTGTACTCCACGATGGTGCTCACCGAGGTGACGGCCGTCACGCTGGTGACCGCCGCCGTCGTGGCGATCACCGGCATCCGGGACTGGCGTGCCGCCGCGCTGGCCGGCGCGTGCCTCGGCGCCGCGGCGCTGACCCGCGATTCGCTGGTGCTGTTCGTGCCCCTGGCCGCCCTGGTGGTGGGGCGCCACGCGGGAGCGCGACCGGCGGCCGCGCTCGCCATGGCAGCCGTCCTCACCATCCTCCCCTGGAGCATGCGGACCACGCTCGTCGCGGGACGACCCGTCCTGATCTCCACCAGCTGCGGCTACAACCTGCTCATCGGCAACAACCGGTTCGCCGACGGTTCGCAGCGCGGCGGGCGACGCATCCTGGCGGACGAGGCGTCACCGGTGTCCGAGGGGCTCGACCCGGGCACGCGGCACGCGCGCGGCACACGCCATGCAGTCGCGTGGATCGTCCATCATCCCGGGCACTTCCTGCTGAAGGGCATGGCCGGCGCCGTGCGCATGTTCGGGCTCGATCGACAGCTCCTCTATGCATGGCGGGAGGGCTACTACGCCGCCCGTGTCCCGCGCCTGCTGGTGCTCGCTCTCGCGGCGGTCACGATGGGCTCGTGGATCGTCCTGCTGCCGCTCGCCCTGCTGGGCGTGCTGGTCGCGCGAGGTCTGCTGAGAGACCTGGGGATCGCGGCCCTGGTGTGGATGGTGATGATCGGG
>JASFRE010000332.1:0-5476 GCA_050115055.1 Candidatus Eiseniibacteriota bacterium
GGTGGGGGAGTACACGCTGCGCCTCAGGGCGATGGACCGGCGCGAGGGCCTGCTCGAGGAACGCGTGCTGGTGCAGGTGGATCACACAGCACCGGTCCTGGAGAGCCAGCGCGTCGAGTCGCTCTGGGTCGACGATCACACGGAGGTGTTCGTCTTCTTCGCCACCGACGATGCGGCCCGCGGGCGGGTCACGGTCCGCGAGCCCGGTGGCGGGCCGGTGCTGGCCGAGATCGACGAGTCGTTCGTCACCCCCGACCACACGCTGCGCCTGCCGCGCGACCTGGCGGATGGCCCGGTCGAGCTCGAGATCGAGGCGCGGAACGCCGCCGGTCTCGTCGGTCCGGATCCCCCGGAGACGGTCGAGGTGACGCTCGGCGAGCGCCGCGCGCACGATGGTGCGCTCGCGCCCTGGGCGGCGACGCTCGCCGCCGGCGAGCTCGGGGTCGATGCCGCCGACCTCGACGGCGACGGTGTCCAGGAGCTCGTCTTCATGGAGGAGGTCGCGGGTGTCACCTACGGGCCGGCCCGCGTCGTCACGACGAACGGCGACGACGCCCCGGTGCTGGCGGGGACGTTGCCGCGCGGGCTGCTGCCGCGGGCGGCCGGCGACACGGACGGCGACGGCCTCGCCGAGGTCGCCGGTATCGGCGAGCCGGTGGCCGGCGGTGTCGGCACCTACCTGTTCGAGAGCCCGTCGCCCGGCGCCCTGCCGTCGGCGCTGGTCTGGGCCGATACGACGCTCGCCGGCTTCGTGATCGGACGCGCGGTTCTCGACGGTGAGCCGTCACTTCTCGCGGTCCGCGGCGATTCCCTTCTCGTCTACCGCTCGACGGGTGACGCCGCCCGCTGGCGGCGGGAGGCGGTGCCACACGCCTCCGGCGCCGCCGCCAGCCTCGGCACCACCTTCGTGGCCGACGACCTCGATGACGACGGACACACCGAGGTGGTGATCGGCGACACCGACGGACGGCTGCTGGTCTACCGGCAGGGAACCGCGACGCTGGAGCCGCTCTCGACCCTCGAGCTGCCGGCGGCGGTGACGCCGCGCGTCGATGCCGGAGACCTCCGCGGCGACGGCTCCCGCCGGGTGGTGGCCAGCCAGGAGCTCGGCACGGCGCTGGTCAGCGAGGCGCTCTACGAGCGCCGCCGTCACCTGATCGTGGTGCTGGCGCTCGAGGACGGCATCCTGCGCGGCGACACGTCGCTCGAGATCGGCATCGCCGGCGTCGAACGCGGTGTCAACGCGCTCCGTGCGGTCAATCTCGACGACGATCCGGCCGCCGAGCTCGTGATGGTGGCGGCGCCGGACCTCTACGTGTTCGACCTCGGCGAGGCGGCGGCGCCCGATGTGTGGACGGCGACCCTGCACCGGGAGGGGGTGCGCTCGCGCGGCATCGCCACCGGCGACGTGGACGGCGATGGACGCCTCGAGGTCTGGGTGCGGGCCGGGGCCGAGGGGACGGCGGACGATCGATTGCTGGTGCTGGAGGCGCCGCTGGGGGGTACGGGCGGTCCGCGACCGCCGGATGGACTGCGGGCGCGGCTGATCACGCCGACCCGGGTCGAGCTCACCTGGAACACCATCCCGGACGCCACGACCTACCGGGTCCACCGGTCGCTGGCGCCCACGGTCGCCTGCGACGGCGCCCCGTTCGTCACCGTCGAGACGCCGCGCCTCGTCGACTCGACGCTCGCCGGGGCCGACATCGCCACCTATCGCGTGCGCGCGGTCGATGCGCTGGGAGAGACGAGTGCCTGCTCGGAGCCGGTGACCGTCGAGCCGGGGGCAGCGCCACGCGTCACCGGCGTGACGGCGCTGCACGCCAGGGCGATCGAGGTCGTCTTCTCCGAACCGGTCGAGGCGAGCGCCGACCGCCTGGAGAGCTACGCCCTCATGGCGCCCGATGGCGCGCGACTGACGCTGACCTCGGCGGTGCCCGGCGCCGGCCTCTACCGGCGGCTCCTCACGCTGGCCGCACCCCTCGCCACCGCTGGCGACTACAGGCTCACGGTGACCGGTGTGCGCTCGCAGGCCGGGGTGCCGCTCGTCGAGGCCGGGCCGATCGTGTTCCCGGTGGCGGCTTCCCTGCGGCCGGTGCCGGTGCTCTACGTCGAGCGCGCGGCGGCCGCGGGTCTCGAGGTCACGCTGCGTCTCTCGGCACCCGTCGTGCCGGCGCTCGGCACCGACCCGTCGCGGTACACGCTGACGGGTGGCCGCCGCTTCGACGCCGCCCGGGTGGAGGGCGACGCCGTCAGGCTGGCCCTCGACGGCGGCCGGCCGCTCGCCAGCGGGCGCTACGAGCTCGGCATCGCTCCCGACCTGGTCGGCACCGGCGGCGAGCTGGTCGAGCCGGGGGAGGGCGACACCGTGCTGCTCGAGGTGGCGGGGGTCGTGGTCTATCCCAACCCGTGGCGGGCCGGGCGCTCGCACGTGGCACACGTCACGCTGTCCGGCGCCGATCCGGGGACCGAGGCGGTGCTCGTCGACGCCGGCGGTCGCGAGGTGGCGCGCCTGCCGGTCGACGCCGGTGGCCGGGCGCTTCTCGACATCCGTGACAATCCACGGCTGTCCAGCGGAATCTACGTCTACCGGCTGGAGGCCGGTGGTTCGGTGCACACCGGTCAGCTCGCGATCATCCGCTGATCGCGGCGGCCCGGGGCGACACCGGCGCGGTCATGGTGCCGCGGCTGCCGGCCAGGTGCCTGTCCGGCTGCCCCCCGGCCGCCCGCCCGGCTGCCCCCCCAGCTGCCCCCCCAGACGGCAAGTTCCTGGCCCATCGACCTCGACCACCGCTCGAAGACTGACCGGCAGCGGCCCGAGCAGCCGCCGCCGGAGTCCTCCCCGCCCGCGCATCTCCACCGCCGGCAACGGGATCTCCGGTTCGCACGTCCCTGGCACAGCCGTTGCTGCGAGGTGTCCCCGGGGACCACCCGGACGTCCGGCGACAGGTGCCGCCGGCGACTCCAAGTGCCAGAGGCACCCCCCGGCGCGCTCCGCGCACGAAGGGAATCGCGGTGGGAATCATGATGATGCGCAGAGAGCGAGGACGAGGGCTCACCGCCGCGGCGCACGGTCGCGGCGCCGCGGTGGGCAGCGACCGCGCGATCACCTGGCGCGTGGCGCCGGGCGCCCCGACCTTGCCGCTCGAACACCTTCTCGACCGGCCCGCGCGCCGCCGGCCCGCGCCGCCACCCCGCCATCGACTCCCGACCCGACGCGAGCAGGGATGCCGACCCCACCGGGACGCTCACCACCGGAGCGATCGACCTGGATCGACGACGACCGACGGCGTCGCGTGGTGCGGCCTGCCGCACCGCCCGTCACCGCACTCGGAACCGCGAGGCGTGACCGCCAGCCGGCGCGCGCGGAGGACACGATGCTCATTCTGACTCGCAAACCCGGAGAGACCGTGGTGATCGGTGACGATGTGCGGATCACCGTGCTCGCGATCCGCGGCAGCCAGATCAAGCTGGGGATCGACGCGCCCCGCGAGGTGCGCGTCAACCGGGAAGAGGTGCTCGACCGCGAGCAGGACGGGGGGCGCCGCCCGGATGCGGCCGGCGATCGGGTGGTGGTCCAGCGCCACGGTCCGCCGCCGCGCGAGGCTCTGCGTCGTCGTCCACCGGTGCTCTACGAGTCGCCGCGCGGCCCGCACGCGCGGCCGTCGCCCGACGAGCACCGCCAGCGCGGCCGCCGCGGCGAGTCGCGTGCGCCGCGCCGTCGCGTCGATCCGCGCCGCGACTCCGAGGCGGCCTAGCGCACGCCGGCACCGCCACCGGGAGCCAGGACGGCCCCTCGGCCCTGTCGCGCGCCGGCGGTTTGCGGTAGGCTCGGAGTGCCCCGCCCTTCTCCAGCTGCCGTCACCCCGCCGGCCCGCGGTGCCTGCCGGATCGCGCGGCGCGCCGCCCGGGCCAGCACGGAGGCTCGACGATGTCGACCCGAGCGACCTGCCGGCGACCTGCCTGCGTCCCGTTCACCTGCCGCCTGGTGCCCGGCCGGGCCGACCTCGCCGCACCGGCAGCCTTGGCGGTCGCCCTCGCGGTGCTGGCCGTGCTGTTCGCCACTGCCCGTCCCGCCGCCGCCCAGGACTTCGAAGCGCTCCGCGAGACCCGCCCGCCCGATCCACTTGCCAACGTCTCCAAGGCGGCGCACGGGCGCTCGAGCCCGGAGCCGCGCGTCCTCATCGCCGGCGATAGCTGGGCGCAGTACATGTGGGACGACGGCTCGCACAACGACATCTTCGATCGATACGGCCACGACGACCATCGGGCGCTCAGCCGCTCGCTGCAGGACAATCCCGGGCCCGGCTACAGCGGCCCGGAGTACGCGGTGTCGGGCAGCGAGGCGCGCGAGTGGGCGGACACCGCCAACTTCCCCTGGATCGCCAACGTCGTCGCCGAGCTCGACCAGAACCCGACCATCGACACGGTCATCCTGTCGATCGGCGGCAACGACATCCTGCGTGGCCGCTCCGGTGGGGGCTGGTACAAGGACATGGACCTCGATGTTCCTGGCTCCGAGGCGGCCCTCTTCCAGGAGATCCACGACGACACGTTCGTCATCATCGACGCGATCCTGGCCGTCCGTCCGGACCTGCGCGTGGTGATCTCGAGCTACGACTACCCGAACTTCAACGTCGGATTCTGGTGCTTCATCTATGCCTGCCCGAAGCGCCGCGACCTCAGCCGTGATCCGGAGACCGACCTGATCACCGACGAGGAGCTCAACGCGCTCATGATCGAGGTCGAGACCTTGCGCATCGACTGGGCCAACAGCGATGCGCGCGTGGATTTCGACAACGGCATCGGAGCCATGCACCACTACTACGGCGACGGCCAGTCGCCGCCGGGCGTGTTGCCGCTCGGCGGGCAGGAGCCACCGCTCTACCTACCGTTCCCGGGCGGCAACCCCCTCCTGCCGACCCTGCGCGAGAACTTCCGGCAACCCGGGGGAATCGATGCCGATCCGATCCATCTGGATTACGAGGGCTACCAGTACAAGATCACCCACGAGACCAACGGGCTGATCTTCCCGCGCTTCCGGGGCCAGCCCGACGCCACGGTGCTCGCCGACGGCGGCGACCGCGACGGCTGGACCGATGGCGTCACCGTCGATACCTCGAGCATCATGGTCGGCGACGACGGGACGGGCCCCCTCTTCGGGATCGTGTCGTTCGACACGAGCTCCCTGCCCGACGGAGCGACGGTGACGGGCGCCAGCTTCTACCTGATGCGTCACGACGCGAGCGGTGCGAACCCGTTCATGAGCGGCGCCCTGGGGGTGCCGGTCGTCGACGTGGCGCGGGGCGGCTTCGGCGCCCCGGAGCTCGAGCCCGCGGACGCCACCGCACCGGCCACGGCCGCCGACGCCGGTGTCGTGGTGGGCTCGGTGCGCGACGACGGCTACGCGCTGCGGGTCGATCTGGAGGGGCCGGGGCTGGCGGCGGTGGCCACCGATGGCCTGACGCAGGTGCGG
>JASFRE010000333.1:0-5473 GCA_050115055.1 Candidatus Eiseniibacteriota bacterium
GACACGAGCCACATGATCGTTCCGCCTTCCGCTTGCGCGACCGTCGGTCGCGGGTGGTCATCGATCGCATCGGGCGCATGCGTGGGCCAGCCGCATGCGTGGGCCAGCGGCGGCCGCACGGACTCCGGCCCGTAGGCGAGGGGCTGGCCCGCTTCGACCCAGTTTTCGACGCGAGCCGGCCCGGGGTTCGGCGGAATCGAGCGTCGGGACCCGATCGGGGCAGATGGCCCAGGAGGCCGGTGGAAAGTCATCGCCGGAGGCCGTCACCTGACGCTTGGCGTGCGGTCCGAGGAGACCCGTATCCTCGCCGAGCCGTGGCGAATGTGGGATCATCATGGGGAGCCGCGGACCCGGGCGGATCACTCGATGTCGCCACCCGCCCGCCACACCTCGGAGGACCCGACATGGACCGGTCGATGCTCGTATGCCGCCCCGCGCCTCGCGCCCCGCGCCACCCGATCGCCCTTCCCCGCGGCGCCGGACTGCTGGCCCTCGCCGCGCTGCTCGGACTCTGGAGCGGTGTCCCGGCTCCGGCCAGCGCCGGCGCACCGGACGGGGTCGGCCCCAGCATTGCCGCGGTCCGCCCGGCGCGCTCGTCCGGCCAGTCGCACGTCCACGTCTCGCCCGACGGCCAGGTGAGCGCCGCCTGCACCTGCCGGCCGGCGACCGCCGCCGAGCTCGCCGATCCCGCCCTTGCCCCGGACGGCTGGGTGCAGGACGGCCCGCGCGAGTCCTACCGGCTCGACGGCGTGCCGCTGCCGACCGCCCCCGACTGGGTCGGCACGCGCGTGCGCGCCACCGGCGCCCTGGTCTGGGGCGACGCCGACGGCGACGGCGACGACGACCTCTTCGTCGGCACCTACTACGGGCAGATGTACCCGCCGATCATCGACTACTTCAACTTCATCTACCTGAACGACGGCGGCATGCTGGAGAGCGAGCCGAGCTGGATCTCGGTCGACGAGCGCCATACCACCGATGCCGACTGGGGTCTCATCGACGGCGACACCGTTCCCGATCTCTTCGTCGCCAACGGCGGCCAGTCGCTGCAGGCGAACCAGGTGTTCTTCGGTCAGGCCGCGGGGATCCTGCCGGTCAGCGCCGGCTGGGTGAGCAACGACAACTGCTGGGCGATCGGCTGCGCCCTCGCCGACTTCGACCAGGACGGCGACGTCGACGTCGCCACCGCCAACCAGGGCAACACCGCCAATCCCTTCCGGCCGACCTACATCTTCCGGAATACCGGTAACGGACTCGAGTCGTCGCCATCATGGGCGTCGGCGCAGATCGGCATCACCAACGACGTCGACTGGGGCGACATGGACGGTGACGGCTGGCTCGACCTCGCCGTCTCCGGCTGGGTCAACTGGCAGACCGGTGTCTTCCGCAATCTCGGCACGACGCTCGAGACCGGCTTCGCGTGGACGACCGGGCAGCCGTCGGACTCCGACAAGGGCATCGGCTGGGCGCTGGTCGACGGCGACGCGCGACCCGACCTGGCGGTCGGCGGCAACTCGGATCCCGATCGCCTCTTCCTGAATGAGGGCGGCATGCTGGGCGCCACGCCGGTCTGGTCGTCCGGCGAGTCCTACCACGGCTGCCAGGACCTGGCCTGGGTCGACATCGACCACGACGGCGACGACGATCTCGCCACCATCAACTTCGGCAACGGCCACGCGCGCATCTACCTGAACGACGGCGGCACCCTGTCGACCCTTGCCGACTGGCAGTACGACGCCGCCTCGAGCGGCACGGCGCTGGCCTTCGGCGACGTCAACGGCGACGGCTGGCTCGACCTGGCGATCGGCGTCGCCAACGGCCCGATCGAGCTCTTCCTGAATACCGGCGCGCCGGCCGCGGTGCGGAACGAGATGCGCGTGGCGCCGGCGCGGCAGCGGCTCGGCGTCGTCCTGGCGCCCAATCCACTGCGCCCGGGCGGGCGGCTCCTGGTGGAAGGCGATCGCGCGTTCCGCATCGAGCAGGTGATGCTGGCCGACGTCGCCGGACGTCGCTGGTCGATCGGCGCCGCCGATGACGCGCTGTCCGGCGATGGCGGACTGGCCGGGCGGCATGCGCTGGCGCTGTCGGCGGCGGGCGGTGTGGCCGGGCGTCTCCCGGCGGGCGTCTACTTCCTCGAGGTGCGCGGCCGCGACGACGCCGGCCGGCCCCTCACGGGCACCGGCCGCGTCGTGCTGCTCGACCGCTGAGTCCGCTCGCGCGGCTGCGTCTGCTCGCGCGCTGCGTCTGCTCGACCGCTGAGTCCGCTCGCGCAGTGAGTTCGCTCGCACGCTGAGTCCGCTCGCGCGCTGCGTCAGATCACTTGACCAGCACCATCCGGCGCGACACCGTCTCCGATCCTGCCTCCAGGCGGGCGATGTAGACGCCCGACGCGACCCGCCGTCCGTGCGCGTCGCGCCCGTCCCAGCGCACGCGATGCTCGCCGGCCTGGTACCGGCCCGCCGTCAGCGTGACCACGCGCCGTCCCGCCGTGTCGATCACCTCGAGGCGCACGTCGCCCGCCTCGGCCAGCGCGAAGCTGAGCGTCGTCGACGGGTTGAAGGGGTTCGGCGCGTTCGGTCCGAGCACCGCCACCGGGCCCGGAGCGCTCGTGCCAGGCGACGCGCCGATGCCGGTCGTCGAGCCGCCCATCAGACGGAAGGCGAGCCGCTGCCCCTCGGGGACGCCGCCCACACCGTGCAGGCGGCTGTAGGCGAGCAGCGTCTTGCCGGCCATGCCCGCCACGTCGGGCAGGTCCTCGGGCAGGGGACCGCTCGTCACCTGGAAGCCGCCGGGGTCGATCACCGTGCCGGCGACGTCGATGCGTGCCGCCCAGACGTCGCCGCGCAGCTGCTCGATCTCCAGGTTGGTGCGGTAGTCGACCCAGGTGGCGACGAACTGCTCGCCGTCGAAGGCGGCGGCCGGGAAGAGCTGCGTGTTGGCGGCCTCGCACACCAGGAACTCGCCGCTCGCGAAGCTGCCATCGGCGTCGAGGAGCCGCCCCTCGATGTGGCCGGGATCGCCGCCGTCGACCTCGTCCTGGTAGACGACGAGCGCCAGGTCGCCGGCCACGGCGATGTCGGGGCCCCACCCCTCGCCGTTGCTCGAGACCAGCCCGGCACCGCCGACCGTGCCGTCGGCGGTCACGAAGCGGACGTAGACGTCGGCATCCTCGAGGTCGTGGCGCACCTTGCTCGCCCAGACGACCACCCAGCGCTCGCCGAGGCCGGCGACGACCGGCGTCAGCGCGAAGTCGAAGCCGAGCTGGATCGGGGATGGATCGAGGACCGAGCCGTCGGCGCCGCTGACCCGCACGCCGCGCAGGTAGCTCTGGTCGCCCGAGAACGCGTAGTTGGCGGCCACCAGAAAGTGGTCGCCGAGGGCGCCGACGCCCGGCGCGCCGCCCGACGGCAGGAAGGGGATCGGTGCAGGGTCGATCGGCGAGCCGTCCGCGGCCAGGCGCTTGCCCTCGACCGGGCCGTTCCCCGAGTCCCACGCCACCAGGTAGACGGTGCCGTTCCAGGCGCCGGACGGGTGGAAGCGATCGCCCTCGTCGCCCTCGTGGACGAGAGTCGGCTCGGGGTCGATGGCGACGCCGTCGGCGTCGAAGCGCTGGACCAGGATGCGGCTGACGCCCGACGAGCGGCTCTCGTACAGCGCCAGGTGGGTGCCGTTGCCGGTGACGAAGCGCAGGTTCTCCTGCCGCGGCAGGCCGGTCGAGACGTCGACGATCGGGCCGGCCTGACCGTCGCTGCCGACCCGGGCGCCGCGGATGTCCTCCTCCTGGATCGTGGAGATGCCGCGCGTCACGTACGCCACCTGGGCGCCGCCCGCGCCGTCGCCGGCGATCACCGGCGACCACACCAGATCGGGCTGCTGGCGGAGGAGCTGCGGCACGGGATCGATCAGCGAGCCGTCGGGCGCCACGCGGACCAGCCAGAGGTCGGAGTCGTCGTCGAAGATCTGCGTCTGGGCGCCCTGGTGCACCGTCGCCCAGCTGGTGCCGGTCCAGGCGACGTGCGGATGCCCGTTCTCGAAGCCGTACGAGGTCTTGGGAATCGTGATGCCACCCGGGTCGAGCACCGTGCCGCCGACCGCGATCCGGTAGCCGGTGTAGCCGCCGAGCACGAAGAAGGTGTCGTCGCTGGCGTCGATCGCCGTCCGGTAGCTGGAGAAGCCGAGCTCGATCAGGTCGCCGAGGAGCTGCATGTCGGGCGCCAGGCGCTGGGCGCGCAGCTCGGCCGTGCCGGCCTCGTGCCAGGCCACCAGGTACTCGCCGTCGGCGAAGGCGACCACCGGCCGGCGTGGCCCGAAGGCGGCGTAGGGCGTCTGGCGAACCACCGGCCAGTCCGGATCGAGGACTGTGCCGTCGGGGGCGATGCGGGTGCCCTCGATCGAGGGATAGGGGATGCCGCCCTCGTAGACCGCGTCCTGCCAGACCACCAGCCAGTTGGTGCCGTCGCTGCCGACACCCGGGTTGGCGCCGCGGTCGTTGGCCGGGCTCTGGAACTCGGGACGGATGACGATGGGCTCGGGATCGAGCACCTCGCCGCCGGGCGAGATCCGTGCCCCGAGGAGGTCCTCGAAGAAGTACCAGTCGGGTCGCTCGCCGGTCCAGACGACCAGCCAGCTCTCGCCGTTCCAGGCCACGCGCGGCCGGCTCTGGTTGCGTCCCTGGTTGGTGACGATGATCGGCGTCGTGTCGAGCACGTTGCCGTCCGCATCGAGGCGTGCCGCATAGATGTCGGACTGGTTGCCCATGAGCGGCAGGTAGGCGGTCTGCGTGAAGCCGCTCAGCACGGTGCGCTCGTCCCGCCAGACCACCAGATAGCCGGGGCCGCCGGCGGCGATCGAGGCATCTTCCTGGGTATCGACGGAGAGGCCGGTGACCGCATCGCCGGGGAAGGCGAGTGGCGGGCCCAGCGGCGGCGGATCGGCGAGGCAGGGCGACGCCGCGGCCAGCGCCAGGAGCGCGATGGCGATGAGCGTGCCGGTGGCGAGCGCGCGGGCGGCGCTCGGGCGCGTCGCGGAGGGCTCGCGGCGACGGCGGGCGAACCGGGCGAGACGGATGGTCGGATCCATGACGCAGCCTCCAGGTTGGTGGTGGTGCGGGGCAGACATCGCGGGACGGTCGAGTCGATCGGCGTCGGGAGCCGGGGGGCGACGGCGGTGGCGGGACGGTCGGAGACCGCGCCGCGGCCCGGGGACGGCGGGCGGCAGCCGGCAGCCTGTCCGCTCACTGACCGTGAGCCGACCTTCCACTGACAGTCAGAGGACGATGCGGTTCGACCTCTGATACGTGCGATCCGTGCGATCCGTGCGTTGAACGATTGACAAGCGGCGCGCTGCGGCCGCCGCCGCCGGGCACCTCAGGCGCCGGAGCCGGCCTTGCGCGTCAGCCCGAGCACGCCGCCGCCGACGATCACCACCGAGACGCCCGCGCAGCCACCGAGAATGTGCTGGATCTGCTGGTAGG
>JASFRE010000334.1:0-5460 GCA_050115055.1 Candidatus Eiseniibacteriota bacterium
GGTGGTGGTGACGACCCTCCTCTCGGGCCTCATCGGCTTCGAGAAGAACCGCGCGACCTCGATCGCGTACGTCGAGTCGATACATGCCCGCGAGCTGATCGCGGTCTACAACGCCATCATCCACGAACGCCAGGAGATGGAGTCGTTCCGGCTGGCGCGGGCGCGCGCGCAGTCGAATGGCGAGGCGCTGCCCACCACCTGGTCGCAGGTCTGTTCGGGCTGCCACGAGGCGCGCGACATCGACGCGACGGCGCCGGAGGGCTCGGCGGCGCACGAGACCATCATGGCGCTCCACCACATGGCGGGGCTCGTCGATATCCGGCTCGATCATCTGAAGGAGGAGGTCGTCGCCCACCGCGCCGACCTGCAGCACCTGCACTTCCAGGCGGTCGCGGGCGAGGACGGCGCGCTGCGCTTCCACGAGTACGGCGAGGTGCCGGAGGGCGAGCAGCCGGTGGGCGGCGTCTGGCGGCTCAGGATCGGGCGCGGTCAGCTCGACGTCAATCACCTCACCATGATGGGTGGCGGTGCGATCGTCTCGACGATCCCTCCCGGCCTGCCCCGCATCGCCGCCCCGGTCGTCGACCTCGGGGTCGCCGCGCGGCTCTTCGTCATGGCGATGATCATCTCGCTGATCGGATTCATGGAGGCGATCTCGATCGCCAAGGCGATGGCGGCACGCACCCAGCAATGGCTCGACCCCAACCAGGAGCTGATCGGCCAGGGGCTCGGCAACGTGGTCGGTTGCTTCGGGCAGAGCTACGCGGTCTCGGGGTCGTTCTCGCGCTCGGCCGTCAACCTGCAGGCGGGCGCCGTGTCCGGGCTCTCCAATGTCTTCTCGAGCGCCGTCGTCGTCATCGTGCTCCTGTTCTTCACGCCGGCGCTCTATCACCTGCCGCAGGCGGTGCTGGCCGCGGTCATCATGATGGCGGTGATCGGGCTCCTCAACGTCGACGGCTTCGTGCACGCCTGGAAGGCGCAGCGCTTCGACGGCATCACCGCGGTCATCACCTTCGTGGCGACGCTGGCCTTCGCGCCTCACCTCGAGCGCGGCATCGCCATCGGAGTGGTGCTGGCGCTCGGCAGCTACCTCTTCCGCACGATGCAGCCGCACGTCGCCGACCTGTCGCTCCACTGGGACGGCTCGCTGCGTGACGCGGCCCGCTTCAACCTGCGGCGATGCAAGCATATCGCTGCCATCCGCTTCGACGGACCGCTCAATTTCGCCAACACCACCTACCTCGAGGACAAGGTCCTCGAGCGCGCTGCCCACATGCCGGAGCTCGAGGCGATCCTGGTCGCCGCCCACGGCATGAACGAGATCGACGCCACCGGCGAGGAGATGCTGGCGCGTCTGACGGCGCGGCTCCGCGAGAACGGCATCGACGTCTACTTCAGCGGCCTGAAGGAGGCCGTGATCGACGTCCTCAAGCGGACCCGCCTCTACGAGACCATCGGCGAGGATTGCATGTTCCCCACCCAGACGCTCGCCATCCGTGCGATCCACGCCAAGGCCCATACCCGCTCGACCGAGACCGTCTGTCCGCTGGTCACGGTCGTGCGGCGCGACGTCGACGATGCCGTCGGCGGACCGCCACCGGATCCCTCCGTGCGCGAGGACGCGATCGTGCGCTAGACTGGCGGACGGAGATCCGGCGACCGGTGTGATCGGTTCGAGGAGTGGACCGCGATCGTGCGGCCACCACGGGCAGGACGCTCGCCGGCCCGGAATGCCCGGACCCGTGCAGCGTCGCGAGATCTCGATGTCGGGATCGTCGTGCCTGCAACGACGATGTGAGAAGTCATGCAGATCATCTGCGTCTCGAGGGCGACCCACAGCGGTGGCGTGCAGCTCGCCGAGAAGCTGGCGAGCCGCCTCGACGCCGAGTGCATCGCCCGTGAAGAGCTCACCGACGCCGCCACGCGCGCCGGCATCCCGGTCGGCAGGCTCGAGATGGCGGCGGTCCGTCGGCGGCCGATGTCCGAGCCGATGGCGCTCGAGAAGGAGCGCTTCAAGGCCTTCGTCACCGCCACCCTGTGCGAGCGCGCCCTGAAGGGCAACCTGGTCTATCACGGGCGCACCGGGCACATCGTCCTGCCCGGTGTCGATCACGTGCTCCGGGTGCGCGCGATCACCGATCCGGAGAGCCGGATCGCCGCCGTCATGCAGCGGCTGGGCATCTCCCGCCAGAAGGCACGCCAGTACGTCGAGCAGGTCGACGAGGACCGACATCGGTGGGTGCGGACCCTCCACAACATCGACTGGGAGGACCCGGACAACTACGACGTCGTCGTCAACCTGTCGCACATGAATGCGGACAACGCCGCGGCCGGCCTCGTGTCGGTGGCCATGCTGCCGGACTTCCAGACCACACCGGCATCGACGCGTGCCCTCGAGGACCTCTTCCTTGCCGCGCAGTGCCGGCTGGCGATCGGCGCCCACCCTCCGACGGCTCGCATGCAGGTCGACGTCGCCGCGCACCACGGGCGGGTGGCGGTCACCTACCTGCCGCGTGATCGCCGGCTCGCGGAGCACATCCCGCAGGTGCTGGAGGGAATCAGCGGTGCCCGCGAGATCGTCTGCACGATGGCGTCGGCGAGCCTGCTGTGGATCCAGGAGCGCTTCGATCCGGGCAGCCCCGAGCTCGATCAGATCCTGAGCATCGCCGGCAAGTGGAATGCCGCCGTCGAGCTCGTGCGGCTGATCGAGCCTTCCGGGGATGGAACATCGACCGACACGGCGGGCGACGGACACGCGGAGAGCGCCGGCGAGGCGACGGCGCCGTCAGGGGACGCCGCCAACGGCGGCATCCTCGATGACGCCGCCCGCGACGACGAGGCCAGCGAGGACCCGGGCTTCCGTGAGACCCAGGGCCGGCTGGTCGAGGCCGGGCGGGCCGGCGGTCACCGCGTGATCGTCGGCGGCGCCAAGGAGATCCTCGCCAGGCTCGATCGCACGGCCCGCTACAGCCTGGTGGTGGTGGGCGACGTCCACCTCTCGCGCGGCGACTCGGTGCGCAAGCGGCTGCGCCGCGAGATCGTCGCCTTCCTGGCCGACAACCTGCGCGTCCCGGTGGTGGAAGCCGACGAGATCCGCGAGCAGTACATGTTCGGACCGCGGCAGTGGATGGCGCTCTTCGGGTACGGGGCCGTCGCCGCCCTGCTCCTGGTCCTCGTCCTGACCCACCAGATCGAGGTGCTGCAATTCACCACCGGCGAGGGCACGCACCACCGCATCCTCAGCACGATCGGCCTGTTGGTCTGCGTGCCGGTGTTCGCTCATACGTTTGGCAGCTTCACCCGTTACCTGCTGCGCCTGATCCGCCTCGAGTGAGGAGAGACGCATGGTCGACTTCCTGTTCGCCGGTCAGTTCATCCACCTCAGCTGGGCGACGATTGCCCAGGTGGCCATGCTCGGCTTCATCGGCGGCACGCTGAGCGGCTTCATCGGCAGTGGCGGCGCCTTCTTCATGACGCCAGGCATGATGAACCTCGGTGTACCGGGCCCGATTGCAGTCGCCTCCAACATCACCCACAAGTTCGGCAAGGCGATGGTCGGGTCGAAGAAGCACGGCGAGATGGGGCACGTGGATCGGCGGCTCGCCATCTTCATGCTGGTCACCGCGGCGATCGGCATCAACCTCGCCGTGCTGGTCATGAAGCTCATGTTCGCCGGCGAGAGCGGGGACAAGGCGGCGGGCCACTCGGCCGGGGCCAACCTCTACATCAGCCTGGTCTTCGCGATCGTCCTGCTCCTGGTCTCGGTGTCGATGCTGCGCGACGTGGCGCGCGGCCGCAAGGCCGAGGACGCCAAGCCATCGCGGCGCATCGTCGACTTCCTCGACCGCCTCGGCCTGCCGCCCAAGATCAGCTTCCCGGTCGCCGACGTCCGGGTGTCGATCTGGGTGATCCTGATCTGCGGTCTCGCGACCGGCTACCTGGCGGGGACCATCGGCGTCGGCGGCTTCATCGGCGTGCCGGCGATGATCTACGTCTTCGGCGTGCCGGCGGCGGTCGCGGCCGGCACCGAGCTCTACCTGGCGATGTTCATGGGGGCCTACGGCGCGATCAACTACGGCATGAACGGCATGGTCGACCTGCGCCTGGTCCTGCTGCTCTACCTCGGCTCGCTGGTCGGCATCCATCTGGGTGCGTACGGCACGCGGGTGGTGCGCGAGGTCTTCATCCGGCTCACCACGGCGACGATCATCCTGCTCTGTGTCCTGAGCCGGATCATCGTCATCCCGGTCTACCTGCGCCAGCTTCACCTGATCGACATGGACCCGGGGCTCGACCCCATCCTGAACGGGGCAAGCAAGGCGCTGCTCTACGCGAGCGGCCTGATCGGTGCGGCGATCATCGTCGGCATGGTCCTCAGGGCCTACTTCGAGCGACGCCGCGTACACGCCTCGCTGGTGGCGACCCGGACGGCCGGCGACGGCAACATCTCCTAGCGCGCCTCACCGCGCGCCGCACGGACAGGACGACATGGACGACAAGGGGCTCGACATCCTGCTGGTCGACGACGAGGCGATCGTCGGCAAGCGCCTGAGCGCGGCGCTCGAGAAGAACGGACATCGCGTCGAGATCTACGACACCGGGCGGGCGGCGATCGCGCGCCTGGCGGAGAGGCGCTTCGACATCGTGGTGACCGACGTCCGGATCGACGAGATCGACGGACTGGACGTCCTGGCCGCAGTCCAGGAACACTCGCCACGCACGAAGACCATCCTCATCACCGGCTACGCGACCGTCGAGGTGGCGCGCGAGGCGCTCGCCAAGGGCGCCTTCGACTTCATCGCCAAGCCGTTCCGGCCGCAGGAGCTGCGCGACGTCATCGATCGCGCGGCCAAGGAGCTCGCGACCGGCTGAGCGTCGCACCGAGCGAGACATGGACCGACCGGACGTGGACAGGAACCCGGTGCCGACGACGGCATCGACCCTGGGATCGATCCTCACCTCGGAGGGCTTCGACCAGAGCGATGCGCGCTTCGAGAGCGAGGCCGACAAGGCGCTCATGGAGCGCCCGCGCTTCGACATCCGCATGCGGCTCTGGCTCGCCTTCGGCCTCTTCTTCATCTACTCGTTCGGGACCACGCTGTGGGCGATCGACATGCTCGCCGACCTCGAGCACCGGATCCTCTTCCTGGAGGCGGCCGACGACTACACGACGGAGATCCAGCAAGCGCGGCGCTACGAGAAGACCTTCCTGCTCTACGGGACCAACCTCGCCGACGCCCGGGAGAGCACCGGCAATGCCCGCCGCCTGCTCAGTCTGCACGACGACCGTTTCCGCAAGGTGATCGGCGCCGCTTCCCTCGACACGATGTCACTGCACCTCGCCGCCTACACGCAGCTCCTCGACACGCTCGACCGCGAGCAGCCCGGGGTCGAGGAGGAGCTCCGGACGCACGGCTCCGCGCTCGTCCAGAGCGCTCTCGAGTACGCCGGCAAGGAACG
>JASFRE010000335.1:0-5458 GCA_050115055.1 Candidatus Eiseniibacteriota bacterium
GCAGGAGTGGCGGTGGCAAGGGCAACCGGACGACGCCCGCCGGCGATCGCACCCGGCGTACCGGACCCGAGCAGAACCGGCCGCCCGACGGGCCGGCGATCGATGCGGACGCGACGCTCGCCAGCCTTGGCGAGTGGGGGGCGCTCGAGGCCCTCCTCGCCCGCCTGCCGGCAACCGATCACGTGCTGGGGGCCGGCGATGATGCGGCGGCGCTCGCGGTCCCCGATGGCGAGGTCGCCGTCATCAGCACCGACACGCTCGTCGAGGGCGTGCACTTCGAGAGCCGCTGGTCGTCGCCCGACGACCTGGGCTACCGTGCGGTGATGGTCGCGGCGAGCGATCTGGCGGCGATGGCGGCCCGTCCGCTGGGCATCGTCATGGCGATCTCGGCGCCGGGCGCCCTGCGCGTCGGCGAGCTTCTCGGGCTCGGCGACGGCATGGTCGAGGCGGCCACGGCCAGCCGGCTGGCGCTGGTCGGCGGCGACACGACCGGCGCGCCGCTCCTCGTGCTCACCGCGACCGTGCTCGGCAGCGCCGGTGACGAGGGGCTGGCGCGGCGCGACACGGTGCACTCCGGCGACCGCGTGCTGGTGACCGGGCAGCTGGGCGAGGCGAGGGCCGGGCTCGAGGTCCTGCAGGCGATTCACGGTCCCGGCGGCGAGCGGCCGGCCGCGGGCGCCGCGGCGCCGCGGCGCGCGACGGCGGGTGACGCCGCGGCCGGCGACGAGGCCGCCCCCCAAGCCGTCGATCACACCTGGCTGGCGCCGATCTCGCCGCTCGTCGACCTGCCGGCGCGCTGGCGCGGCGGCGACTGGCAACGCCTGGTCGAGATGATGAGCGATGCCGGCACCTTCGACAGCTCCGAGTCCGTGCCGCCAGCGCTCGATCCGAACGTCGCCTCCCGTCTGCAGGCATCGCTGATGCGCGCCGTGCGCCGTCTCCTGCGGCCGCGGGCGCAGCTCGAGGCCGGCGTCCTGGCACGCCGCCTCGGGGCGACGGCGATGATCGACGTCTCCGACGGCCTGGCCTCGGAGCTGCACCATCTGGCCGCTGCCAGCGGCGTCGGCTTCCGCATCACCGCCGACTGGGTCCCGGTCGGACGCGGCGCACGTGCCTGGGGCTACCTCACCGGTCGCGATCCGCTCGAGTTCGCGCTCGGCGGTGGGGACGACTACGAGCTCCTGTTCACCGCGCCGCCGCAGTGGGTCTCGATGATCGCCGAGGAGATGCAGGAGCATGGCATCCGCGTCTCCGAGATCGGCGAGGCGGTCGACGCCGCCGACGGCCTGGTGCTCGTCGGTCCCGAAGGAGACGTGCCGCTGCGACGGCGGGGCTACCAGCACTTCGGCCGTGCGACGCGGCGCCACGGTCGAGCGCATACCGATCCAGGGCTCAGTCGGCGCGCGATCCCGACGCCATCAGGGTCTCGCAGTAGACCCGGTAGGTAGCGCGCGCCACCCGTTTCCAGGTGAAGGCGCGCGCCCGCGCCTGGCCGCGGAAGGCGAGGTCGCGACGCAAGCGCTCGTCGCAGAGCACCAGCCGCATGGCGTCGGCGATCCCGCGCGTGTCCTGCGGGTCGACCAGCAGCGCGGCGTCCCCGGCCACCTCGGGCATCGACGAGCGGTTCGAGGTGATCACCGGCACGCCGGCCTGCATGGCCTCGAGGATAGGCAGGCCGAACCCCTCGTGAAGCGACGGCAGGACGAAGGCGGCGGCGTGCGCGTAGAGCGCCTGCAGCGTGGCGTCCGGCACACCCTCGAGGAAGCAGACGTGGCGGTCGAGCTTCAGTCGCCGCACGGTCTCCTCGGGCTCGGGGTGGGCGACGTCCCGCTGGCCGACGACGACCAGCGGTGGTGCGCCGGGATGGATGGCCCGCATCTGCCCGTAGGCCTGGACGAGCCGCACCAGGTTCTTGTGCGGCCGCCGCTCACCGACGAACAGGAGATAGCCGGGCCGGAGGCCGCGCGGCAGGTGGGCGCGCGACACCGCGCCGGCGGCGGAGCCCGGGTCCGGGCCGAAGAGGGTGCCGGCCGCCTCCGGGATGACGCTGACCCGCTCCACCGGAACGCCGAGGATCTCGTGCAGGTCATCGCGCGTGGCCGTGGACACCGCGACGATGTGGTGTGCGCGCCGCGTGCAGTGGCGCATCGCCTCGCGCACGTAGACACGGTGCAGCCGTCCGTGAACAGGCTCGGGAAAGCGCAGGAACCTGAGGTCGTGCACGGTGACCACGGCCGGTCGGATCGAGCAGAGCGGCAGGTCGTAGTGCGGGTAGTGGTAGAGATCGTGGGTGATGCGCCGGAGGTGGCGCCGGAGCCTGAAGTGCTGCATCGGATGGACGCCGGGGACCGGTACCGCGACCATGCGGACGCGGGTCGGCTCCTGGGCGCGGAGCGGCAGCCGGAAGAGCGGGTGGCGGCGGTCGAGGCCCCGGTGCACCAGCAGGGTCACGTCGAGTGGCAGCCGGCTGTCGACGATCCCCTGGGCCAGACCGGTGGCGTAGCGGCCGAGCCCGGTCGGCTGGTCGCTGACCACGCGGGCGTCGAGCAGCACGCGCGGCACGCGCTCGCGCGACGCGACGGTGCCGGGCCGGTCGAGCGGCCAGGCCTCGTCGAGGAGAGACGGCCCGTCGAGCTCCCCGGGCTCGAGGAGCGGTGCCGCACTCATGGCGGTGGCGGATCGCAGGTCGGTCATCGGACCGTCCCGGCCGGACCATCCACGGCGAGGACGGCGTCGCGATCACCGACGCGGAGCTTGCTGGACAGCATCGACATCCCTGGAGCTTCCCGGCGACTGTCGGCACCCGCGATGTGGGGCCCGACGGCGGCGTGGCGACCACGGTGGCGCCGACCTCGCGTGTCCCGCGCCGGCCCGGCGGTCGGTGACCGGGCACGGTCCGACGACCATCGGCTGCCGGGCGGGTTGTGCGTCTCGATCGGAGGCAGGGAGCGTGCCAGGTGGCAGCACGTTGTCGGGAGCGGCGTTGCGCGCGACCGTCGGGGCCAGGCGGACGATTCCTGCACGGCAGGCGGTCACGAACTGCGCGGTCCGCGCACGACAGGCCGGTGATGCCGGCCTAGATCCTGGGATCGCCGGGCCGCCGGACGCGGTAGAGCCCGACCCGCTCCGAGTCGGGCCGCACCGTCTCGACCACCGGTCGCAGGCGGCACCGCGCGCGCAGGCGCGCCGCGGCCAGGAAGCCGACCACGAAGCCGCCGATGTGCGCCCACCAGGCGACCCCGGCCGTCTCCGTCCCGCCGATGGCGAAGGTCCCCTGGAAGAACTGGATCACGAACCAGACGCCGAGGAAGAGCGGGGCAGGCAGCACGATCATGTAGAAGAAGAAGAAGATCGGCACCAGCGTCAAGACCTTGGCGCGCGGATAGAGCAGGAAGTAGGCGCCCATGACGCCGGCGATCGCGCCACTGGCGCCGATCGTCGGCATCTGCGATCCCGGGCCGGCGAGGAGATGGGCGAGACTGGCCGCCACGCCACAGCACAGATAGAAGACGAGATAGCCCAGATGCCCGAAGCAGTCCTCGACGTTGTCGCCGAAGATGTAGAGGAACCACATGTTGCCGAGGATGTGCATCCAGCCGCCGTGCAGGAAGATGCAGGTCAGCAGGGTCAGGAAGGCCGGCACCGCGGCCGGCGCCGCCAGATGCGCGGTGCGGTGGATGCGCGGTCCGAAGGGGGTGCGGACCAGCTCCTCGTGGACGATCTGGATCGGGCGGTCCGGATGGATGACCCGGGCCGGGATCATGCCGTAGCGCTCGATGAGCGAGCCGCCGCGCGGGTCCTCGTCGAGCTGCGCGAGGAAGACCAGGGCGCAGGCCGCGATCACGAGGTAGTTGACGATCGGCCGCCGGCGCGACGGGACGTTGTCGCGCAGCGGGATCATGGGCCGGCCCCGTCAGCGACCAGCGGTCCGGCGGCGTCGCGAATCCGGGCCGCCACCCGGACCGCCTCCACCGTCTGCCGGACGTCGTGCGCGCGGACGAGGTGCGCCCCGCGCATCACCGCGGCGACCGCCGCCCCGACGCTACCGTGCAGGCGTTCCTCGACCGTGCGATCGAGAAGCTGGCCGATGAACGCCTTGCGCGAGACGCCGACCAGGACCGGCTGGTCGAGGGCGACGAGCTCCCCGAGCCGCGCCATGAGCTCCAGGTTGCCGTCGAGGCTCTTGCCGAAGCCGATGCCCGGATCGACGATGACGCGGTGGCGCGCCACCCCCGCGGCGCACGCCCGCTCGACGGCGTCTCGCAGGAAGCCGGTGACCTCGCCGACGACGTCCGCATAGGTCGTGTCGCGCTGCATGTCGCGCGGCGTGCCGCGCATGTGCATGACCACGAGACCGAGACCGTCGCGCGCCGCGATCGCCGCCAGCTCGGTCGAGTCGCGCAGCCCGGTGATGTCGTTCAGCAGGTCGGCACCCGCGGCCACCGCCGCCCGGGCCACCGCGGGACGGTAGGTGTCGACCGACAGCGGCAGCTCGGTGTCGCGCCGGACCGCCTCGAGCGCCGGCACCAGGCGCGCGATCTCCTCCTCGACCGGGACCGGCTCGGAGCCCGGACGGCTCGACATCGCGCCCAGATCGAGCAGGTCGGCGCCTGCCTCGATCATCGCCTGCGCGCGGCGGCGTGCGGCGTCGATGCCGGACAGGCGACTGCCGGGAAAGAACGAGTCAGGGGTGAGATTGAGGATCCCCATCACCCTCGGCACGCGCAGGTCGAGGGGACGGCCCCGGAGGTCCATCTCGGGTCGCATCGTGTCGTTGCCCGGTGTCGGCGTCATGCACGCATCCTGGCGGCACTGCGTGCTGCGCGACGCCGATGCTGCGCGACGTCGCATGCCGCGCGACGCCGATGCCGCGCTACGCTGGTGCCGAGCCCGGCGCCTCGTCACCGGGCAGTGCCTTGCCCGGTCCTGGAAAGCGTCGATCGAGGAGCTTCGAGTGATCCTCGCGCGCCGCCTGCTCGGCGTCGGCCTCCTCCTCGGCCTCGGCGTCGGCCGCGTCCGCGTCGCTGGCCCCCGCCTCGAGCGGCTCGCCCTTGAGCAGGCGGTCGATCTCCTCGCCGTCGAGCACCTCGTGCGTGAACAGGGTGTTGGCGAGCAGGTGGAGCTTGTCGATGTGGTCGCGGATCAGCGTCAGGGCGCGCTGCTCGGCGTCCTCGACCAGCCCGCGGACCTCGGCGTCGATCTGGCGCGCGGTCTCCTCGGAATAGTCCTTCTGCTGCGAGATCTCCTTGCCGAGAAAGACCATCTCCTCGCGCTTGCCGAACGCGACCGGACCCAGGTCGCGCGACATGCCCCACTCGCAGACCATCTTGTGCGCGACGCTGGTGGCGGAGCGGATGTCGTTGGAGGCTCCCGAGGTGATCTGCTCGAAGACCACCATCTCGGCCGCCCGGCCGCCCATGAGAATCGCCAGCCGTGCTAGCAGCCGCGCGCGGCTCTC
>JASFRE010000336.1:0-5457 GCA_050115055.1 Candidatus Eiseniibacteriota bacterium
ACAGGAACAGGTCTACATCGCCCGCCGGGCGCACTTCTCGGCCGCCCACCGGCTCTACAACCCCCGATTCGACGACGCCGCGAACTGGGAGACCTTCGGTGCGTGCAACAACCCGCGGGGTCACGGTCACAACTACGTCGTGGAGGTCTGGCTGCGCGGCCCGATCGATCCCGACACCGGCTACGTGTTCGATCTGACCCACCTCAAGCGCATCGTCGATGAGGCGGTGATCCAGCACGTCGATCACAAGCACCTGAACGAGGACGTGGACTTCCTGCGCGGTGTCAATCCGACCGCGGAGAACCTCGCGGTGCGCTTCTGGCAGCGCCTCGAGACGCGCATCCCGGAGACGCTGCTCCACGCCGTCCGTGTCTACGAGACCGACAAGAACTTCGCCGAGTACAGGGGCGAACGAGAGGCAGGCTGAGGACGATGAACCCGCAGATCGAGGCGAATCAGGGCAGGATCCAGGAGCTGGTGCATGCGCTGCTGGGACTGCTGGGCGAGGACCCGTCGCGCGAGGGGCTCGCCAAGACACCGGAGCGCTACGCCAAGGCGATGGCCTTTCTGACCCGCGGCTATCACCAGGATCCCTACGAGGTGCTCGGAGACGCCGTCTTCGACGAGCGCTATGACGAGATGGTGATCGTCAAGGACATCGACATCTTCAGCCTCTGCGAGCATCACCTGCTGCCCTTCTTCGGCAAGTGCCACATCGCCTACATCCCGGACCGCAAGATCGCCGGTCTGTCCAAGATCGCGCGACTCGCCGACATCTTCGCCCGCCGGCTCCAGGTGCAGGAGAGGATGACGCGCGAGATCGGCCGCTGCATCGAGGAGGTGCTGGCGCCGGAGGGCGTCGGGGTGGTCATCGAGGCCAACCACATGTGCATGATGATGCGCGGGATCGAGAAGCAGAACTCGGCCGCCGTCACCAGCTGCATGCTGGGCAGCTTCCGCGAGGACCCGAAGGTGCGGCACGAGTTCCTGCGCCTGATCCAGCCTCACCGTCGCGACCTCTAGCCGTCGGCCGCCGTGCGGCGCCGCCGCGCGGCGCCGGAGGCGGCGGCGCCGGGCCGATGCCGTGAACCAGTTCAAGGACGAGGCCGTCAACCGTGCGCCGGCCGCCGGGCGCCCGCCGCAGCTTCCGGCGGCGGCGGTCGTGGTGGCCGTCGTGATCGGCCTGGCGATCTGGGGCGGGCTGGCGCTGGGTGGCGACCCGCGCCAGCCGCTCGCGCGCACGCTGCTGCTTCTCGGCGCGGCCAGCGCGCTCTACCTGGTCCTGCTCGGCGGATCGCGCTGGGGCGACCGGCTGACGGGCGCCGGCTATCGCTGGATGCTGCTCGGCGGCGTCCTGTTCCGCGTGCTCCTGGTGCCGGCCGACCCGGGACTCTCCGACGATCTCTACCGCTACATCTGGGACGGTCGGGTACTCGTCGCCGGTCACAACCCCTTTCGCCACGCGCCGGCCGCGCCGGAGCTGGCGCCGCTCCGGGATCGCTGGCACGCGCGGATCAACCATCCCGACGTGCCGACCATCTACCCGCCGGCGGCGCAGGTCGTGTTCGCGGCGATGGCGGCCGTGGCGCCGCATCCGCTGACCGTCAAGGCCGGCTGTGCGGTGCTCGATCTCCTGGTGCTGGTGGCGCTGGCCCGCCTGCTCGCCGTCCTCGGCCTCCCACGCGGCCGGCTGCTGGCGTACGCCTGGTGCCCGCTGCCGATCATCGAGTTCGCCGGGAGCGGGCACATCGACGTGCTCGGGATCCTGGCGCTCGTGGTGGCGCTGGCGGCGCTCGAGGCCCGCCGCCCGGCAGCGGCGGTCACGGCGCTGGGCGTGGCGGTGCTGTCGAAGCTGCTGCCGATCGTCGTCGCGCCGCTCGTCCTGGCGCGGGTGCGCCGACGTCACGGGCTGCTCCTCGTCGCCGTCGTCGTCGCCGGTTACCTGCCGTTCGTCGCCGGGGGTGTCGACCCGACGGTGGGACTGCGCACCTACCTCGCGCACTGGCGGGGCAACGAGGCACTCTTCGGTCTGCTGCTGGGGGCGGGACTCGATCTCGCCGCCGCCAAGCTGATGGCGGCGCTCCTGGTGCTCGTCGTGGCCGCGGTGCTCGTGGCACGTCGGGTGGCGACACGCGTCGCCGTGCCGGTGACGCTCGCCGCCGCCCTCCTCCTGTCGCCCGTCGTGCACCCGTGGTATCTCACCTGGCTGGTCCCGTTCATCGGACTGATGCCAAGCGTCGCCCTCGCCGTGCTGGCCTGCACGGTGCTGCTCGCCTACCGGGCCTGGGGACAGCTGGCCGCGCACGGGGTCTACCGGGTCGACGCACTGACCCGCAGTCTCGAGTACCTGCCCCCGCTGGTCGCGGTGGGCTTCGACATCGCCCGGGCGGGCGGCGCCGGCGTCGGGCGCCGGATGGCCGGCCGCTGGCGCGCCTTGCTGCGACGGGGGTGGTTCAGCCGCCAGCGCGACCGGCGACGGTGAGATCGAGCGCGCTGGTCGACTCGTCGGTGGCGGTGCCACCGGCCGGCGGCGCCAGCCTGTCGCCGGGGCTGGCGGCTGCGACCAGGGCGCCGCGGCGTCTTCCCTGCAGGATCGACATGAGACCGACGTAGAGGAAGCCGGCGACGTAGAGCGCCAGGAAGGGGATGATCATGTAGCTGCCGCTGGCAGCCGCATAGACGATCGCCACGAGCACGTAGATGCCGAGCAGCATCTCGAGGATCGCCAGCTGCGAGGCGCGCGGCCGGTAGCGCCGGCGCCACCATGGATCGCGCGTCGACTCGATCCGGTACTTCGGCGTGCGCAGGAAGGGGCTGACGTGGCCGCGCAGGGCCTCGATCACCGCCCGGGTGTTGTTGACGGCGATCCCCATGCCGCCGGCGATGATGAGCGGGACGGTGCGCAGGATGCCGGGCCAGCGCCGCCCGCGCGCGCGCTGCGACATCGCGTACATGACCGGATGACCGAAGCTGGCGATGACCAGCACCGTCAGGATACGGAAGAGCGTCAGCGACTCCGGGACACGGTCGAGGATCACGAGACTCGGCAGGCTGCAGAGAGCCAGCGCCAGCAGCAGCGGGTAGACCGCGTGATTGGTCAGGTGCAGCGTCGCCTGGAGCTTCAGGTGAAGCGGTTGCGGCGCGTGCCAGATGCGGTGCAGGAGCTTGCGGGCGGTCTGCATCGAGCCCTTGGCCCAGCGGAACTGCTGCCCCTTGAAGGCGTTGATCTCGGCCGGGAGCTCGGCCGGGCAGACCAGGTCCGGCAGGAACAGGAAACGCCAGCCGGCGAGCTGCGCGCGGTAGCTCAGATCGAGGTCCTCGGTCAGGGTGTCGTCCTGCCAGTTACCGGCATCGAGGATCGCCTGGCGCCGCCAGACGCCGGCGGTGCCGTTGAAGTTGATGAACACGCCGGCCAGGTTGCGGACGGTCTGCTCGATCAGGAAGTGACCGTCGAGCGCCATGGCCTGGACCTGGGTCAGCGTCGAGTAGTCCTCGTTCAGGTGTCCCCAGCGGGCCTGCACCATGCCGATGGCCGGGTCTCCGAAGTGCGGCACCACCTTCATCAGGAAGTCGGGGTGGGGCACGAAGTCGGCGTCGAAGACGGCGATCAGCTCCGAGTCGGTGGCCTCGAGGCCGGCGCGCAGCGCACCCCCCTTGTAGCCGCGGCGGTCGACGCGGCGCCGGTGCTCGATGCGGACGCCGCGCGCCCGCCAGACGGCGCACAGCGCCGCGGCCCGCTCGCTGGTCTCGTCATCGGAGTCGTCGAGCACCTGGATCTCGAGCAGCCGGGCGGGATAGTCGAGACGACAGGCCGCGTCGATCAGTCGATCGACGACGTAGAACTCATTGTAGATCGGGAGCTGCACCGTGATACTCGGCAGCCGCTCCGGCAGGGGGGGCGGTCGCCGGCGCCGCCGTGCGAGGCGCACGAAGAGACCTGCCATCAGGTAGGCATGCATGCCGTAGCCCGACAACAGGCAGGCGAGTACGGTGTAGCCGGCCAGATAGACGATGACGAACGTGCTCAGCCATTCCGCGGACACGGTACGGTCCTCGCGGGAAGTACGGTGGGCGAGAGGCCGGCTCGAGGTGTCGATGGCAGCGGCGGGGACATGAACGGGGCGGCAGTCTATCAGCTGTCCGGAAGGAGTGTCAACGCGGGCACCGTCCCCGCGCACGACGGCTGCCTGGGTGCCATCCTGGTCGGCGGCGCCAGCCGGCGCATGGGTGCCGACAAGGCGCTCCTCGACTGGCATGGCCGGCCCCTGGCGCTGGCCGTGGCGGCCGTCGTCCGCCGGGTGACGCCCCGCGTCGTGCTGGTCGGCGGCGCCGGTCGCGGCTACGAGCGGCTCGGCCTGCCGGTGGTGCCGGATCCGCCCGGCACCGCCGGTCGCGGGCCGCTGGCCGGGCTCCTGGCGGCGCTGGGCGTCGCCCGGCGCCGGGTCCTGCTGGTGGCCTGCGATGCGCCCGGCTGGCCCGCGGAGGCGCTGGCGCTGCTGCTCGGGGCGGCCTGCCACGCCGACGCGGTGGCCTTCGAGGCCGATGGCCAGCTGGAGCCGTTGCCAGGGGTCTTCGACGTGCGACTGGCTCCGGTGGTGCGCCGGGCCATGTGTGGCAGCGGACGTCTGCGCGACCTGTTCCAGCGCCGCGACGCCCGGCGGCTCTCGCCGGGGCTGCTCGGGGCGGCCGGTCTGGCCCCGGGGCTCACACTCAACATCAATCAGCAGAGTGAGTTATTGGCCAATCCGGGCATCCGGGTGGAGACCGCCCAGGGTCGCGGGGGCACGGACTGACGTTCGATCACTGGATGCGACAGAATGTCGGGCGAGAATTCATTGAGAGACGGTATCAATATCAGATAAAGTAGATGGGGACTGGAAGTAGCGCGCGGTGCACCGGTGCGCCGCCAGGTCGATGCCGGTACCGGATCCGTTGCCCCGGAGGATCAAGTGCAGACCGCAGCCCACGACGACTTCGCGTTCAGCCGCGAGCCGATCTCCGCGCAGGAGGTGCAGGCGCGGTTCCGTCGCTTCCTGGCCGAGCGCCAGCTGCGTGTCACCCGCGAGCGCCTGGCGATTCTCGACGAGATCTTCACGACGCACCATCACCTGGAAGTCGAGGAGCTCTACCAGCGCCTCGTGGCCAAGCAGGAATCGGTCTCGCGGGCCACGCTCTATCGGACGCTCGATCTGCTGGTGGAGAGCGGTCTGGTCCGGCGGACCCGGTTCGACAGCGACACGTTCAAGTACGAGCCGAGCTACGGGCTCGAGCATCACGACCACATGGTCTGCCAGCGATGCGGCAAGGTGATCGAGTTCGTGTCGCGCGAGATCGAGCGCCTGCAGCAGCTGGCGTGCGAAACACACGACTTCGAGCCGCGCAGCCACCGGCTGGTGATCCTCGGCACCTGCCGCGAGTGCCGCGCTCAGGACGACTGACAGCGGGGGCGCGCGCCCA
>JASFRE010000337.1:0-5450 GCA_050115055.1 Candidatus Eiseniibacteriota bacterium
CCGGCAGTCGCCCTGCGTGACGCGGCGACACGCCCGGGCGCGGCGCCGCCGTCGAGCGCGTCGCCGCCGTCGAGCGCGGCGGTGCCGCCAGACCCCACGGCCGCCGGGCCGCGCGTCGCGCGCGCCGCGCTGGCCATCGGCGAGCGGCGCCCGGGACCGCTGGTCGTCACCGAGCCGACGGCGACGACCTGGGTGCCGCCCGACTGGTCGCTGCAGGTCGCGGCGACCGGTGCCCTGCTCCTCCGGAGGGGTGAGCGATGAGCGACGTGACGACGCGTGGCTTCGATCCGATCGGCCTCGAGGTGGCCGAGCACCGCTTCGCCGCCATCGCCGAGGAGATGGGCGAGGCCCTGGTGCGCTCGGCGATCTCGCCCAACATCAAGGAGCGCCGCGACCTGTCGTGCGGCGTCTTCGACGGCGGCGGTCGCCTGGTCGCGCACGCCGCGCACATCCCCGTGCACCTCGGTGCCATGCCGGCGAGCGTCGCCGCGGCGCTCCGCGACTGCCCGCCCGGGCGAGGCGACGTCGTCATCGCCAACGACCCGTACCGCGGCGGCACGCACCTGCCGGATATCACGGTGCTGGCACCGGTCTACCTGCGGGACGACGCCGAACGGCCCGCCTTTCACGTCGCCAGCCGCGCGCATCACGCCGATGTCGGCGGCATGGTGGCCGGCTCGATGCCGCGTTCGACCGAGATCTACCAGGAGGGAGTCGTCATCCCGCCGGTCCGCATCGTGCGCGGCGGTCGGATCGACGACGACCTCCTCGCCCTGATCCTGGCCAACGTGCGCAACCCGCGCGAGCGCGACTGGGACCTGCGCGCGCAGCTCGCCGTGCTCGGGCTCGGGGCAACGCGGCTGGGCGTCCTGGCTGGCGAGATCGGCGCGGGCGCGCTGCGGCGCGACGCCACCGAGCTGCTGGCCTATGCCGAGACGCGCATGCGGGCGACCCTCTCCGCGCTGCCGGACGGCGAGGCGGTGGCCGAGGAGGTGCTCGAGCCGATCGGTGGCGAGACGCCGTGCATCCGCGTCCGCTTGACGGTGCGCGGCGATCAGGCGCGCCTCGACTTCGCCGGCTCCTCACCCGCGGTGGCGGGACCGGTCAATGCCGTTCGCGCCGTGACCGAGTCGGCGGTCTGCTACGTCTTTCGCTGCCTGCTCGCCGAACCGGTGCCGGCCAACGCCGGCATCCTGGCGCCGCTCGCGATCGACACGCCGCCCGGCAGCATCGTCGACGCGCGATCGCCGTCGGCGGTTGCCGCCGGCAACGTCGAGACCTCGCAGCGCATCGTCGACGTGGTGCTGCGCGCCCTGGCGGAGCTGGTTCCGGATCGCATCCCGGCCGCCTCGGCCGGTACGATGCTGAATGTCGCGATCGGCGGGACGGATGCCGCGGGACGTCCCTTCACCTACTACGAGACCATCGCCGGCGGTGCCGGCGGCGGTCCCGGCGGTCCCGGCGCCTCGGGGTTGCAGACCCACATGACGAACACGCGCAATACCCCGGTCGAGGCGATCGCCCACGAGCTACCGCTGCGCATCGTGCGCTACCGGCTGCGTGCTGGTTCGGGGGGAGCCGGTGCGGCGCCGGGAGGCGACGGTATCGAGCGTGTGTTCGAGCTCCGCCGACCGGCCACCGTCTCGATCCTGGCCGAGCGACTCGCGAGTCGCCCCTACGGGCTCGCGGGTGGCGCGCCGGGCGCGGCGGCGCGCATCGAGATCGAGCGTGACGACGGCACTCGCGAGGTCCTGGAGGCCCGCACCTCGGTCAGGCTCGAACCAGGAGATCGTCTGCACGTGCTGACGCCGGGCGGCGGCGGTTACGGCCAGCCGCCGGCCGCGCGTGCGGCCGGGGAAGGGGCCGGGGTCCGGCACACCGGGAGGGAGAATCGATGAACGAGATCTTGCGCCGCGCGACGGCCTGCCTGCTGGTCGTCGACGTCCAGGAGCGGCTCGCCGCCGTCATGGCGCACCGCGATCCGGTGGTCGAACGCTGCGTGCGGCTCGTCAAGGGGTTCCGGAAGCTCGGGCTGCCCATCCATGTCACCGAGCAGTACCCCGAGGGCCTCGGCCCGACGGTGCCGGAGCTCCGCGACGCGCTCGCCGGCGTCGAGCCGCTGGTCAAGTCGACGTTCTCCTGCTGTGGTCTGCCGGAGGACGCCGACCATCCACTCATGCAGCGCCTGGTCGCCGGCGGCCGCCGGCAGGTCGTCGTCTGCGGCATGGAGGCGCACGTCTGCGTGCTGCAGACGGCGCTCGTGCTCGCCGCGCGCGGCGTCGACGTGCACGTCGTGGAGGACGCGGTCTGCTCGCGCGACGACGGCCACTGCCGGAACGCGCTCGCTCGCCTGCGCGCCGCCGGGATCACGGTCACCAACCACGAGTCGGCGCTGTTCGAGGTGCTCGAGGACTCGGCGGCCCCCGAGTTCCGTCACGTCGCGAAGCTGGTGCGCTAGCCGCCGTCGCCGCCGGTCGGTGGTCGGTCGCCTGCCGGCCGCGTGCCACGCGGGCCACGCCGGCGCCGGCGGCCGGCGAGCGGCAGGTGGAGGACCGCCGCCTCGAGCACGCCCCGCAGCCGGTCGGGCGGCGCTGGTGGCGGCGCGGCCGCCCGCCAGGCCTCGCGCGCCTGGCGCTCGAGCCACCGGATGTACTGTCGCGTGCCGCCGGCACGGCGGACGACCGCCTCGCGCGCCAGCGCGTGGAGGAGCCGCCCCGCCCCGGGGCGCAGCCAGCCGCGGCGGTCGGCCATGTCGGCCGGCAGGCGCAGGTAGCACGGCAGGGCGTCGACCAGGCTGGCGTGGCGGGCGAGCGCATGCACGTCGCAGCTACGCTCGCCACCCGGCACCAGCCCCATGCCTTGCAGCATGTGGGTCAGCTCGTGCGCGATCGTGTGCAGTGCCAGCGCGTGTGGATTGAGCCACAGCGAGTCACCCTCGAGCTGCGCGAAGCCGGCGGCGCGCCGGGTCAGGCCGACGCGCAGCGTGCGGCCGGCGAGCTCGGGGAAGAAGCCGCGGACGTAGCGCAGCTTGCGGAGGACGAGGGGGCAGCGCCGGTCGCGCGCCAGGATCCGCGTCGGGACACAGTCGTCGCCCGGGTCGACGCGGACCGCCGCGGCGACGTGACCGGCCGCGAGGACGGTCGTGCCGGTGGCGCCCGGCGCGCCGCTCGCGCCGCTCGTGCCGCTCGGACCGCCCGTGCCGGTCGGGCCGGGCGCATGCCCGGGCGCCGGACGGCCAGGTGCCGCCGCCGGCGCCAGTCCGAGCTCGAGCTGCCGGCTCAGCGCCCCACCTCCGGTCGTCGCCAGACCCCGGCGACCGGCCGCCCGCAGTCGGGGCAGCGGCCGCCGGGGCCGATCCGGTTCTCGCGTACCCGGAAGCCGGCGCGCCGGACGAGGATCGCCTCGCAGGCCGGGCAGCGCGTGTCCTCGAGCTCGCCGACGGCGCCGGGTCGGTTGCCCGCATAGACGTGGTGCAGCCCGGCGTCGCGCCCGATGGCGTGGGCGCTGACCAGCCGTGCGGCCGGCGTGCTGCGTCGGTCACCCATCCGGTAGTCGCCGTGGAAGCCGGTGACGTGCCAGGGGATGTCGCGGTCGACCGATGCGATGAAGCCGGCGATCGACGCGAGCTCGCGGTCGGAATCGTTGAATTCCGGCACGACGAGGGTGACGATCTCGACCCAGAAGCGTCGCTCGCGCAGCGCCGCGATGGTGTCGAGGACGGTCTGCAGGCGGCCGCCGAGCTCGCGGTAGTGCCGGTCGTCGAAGCTCTTCAGGTCCACCTTGTAGAGATCCACGTACGGGCGGAGGTAGTCGAGGACCTCCGGGGTGGCGTTGCCGTTCGAGACGTAGGCGCCGAGCAACCCCCGCCGCCGGGCGGGACCGAGCACCCGGACCGCCCACTCGCTGGTGATCAGGGGCTCGTTGTAGGTGCTGGTGACGACCGGAGCGTCGTGCTCGATGGCGAGGTCGACGATCGCCTCCGGCGTCACCGGCTCGAGGCCGGCGATCGCCGCCGGATCGCGCAGGCTCTGCGAGGTGATCCAGTTCTGGCAGTAGCCGCAGTGCAGGTCGCAGCCGAGCATGCCGAAGCTGAGGGCCTGCGAGCCGGGCAGCACGTGGAAGAAGGGCTTCTTCTCGATCGGATCGACGGCGAGGCCGCTGACATAGCCGTCCGGGACCATGAGCGTGCCGTCCCGGTTGAACCGCACCTTGCAGATCCCCTCGCGTCCGGGCGGGATGCGGCACAGGTGGCCGCAGGCGTAGCAGCGCACCCAGTCGGGGCGCTCGGGCAGCGGCTCGTAGAGCTCGCCCGGCCGGGTGCGAGCCTCGAGGGCAGCCCGGAGCGTTCCATCGATGCGGTGCGCCGCGTCGCGCGAGGAGGTCTCTGACGGTCGCGCCATGGTCGACTCCGGTTACCGGGAGCGGCCCCCCGGAGCGGCCCCTGGGAGGCCGGGACCGCTTCACCTCCAGGTTAGAGGCGGCCGGTGGTGGATGCAAGCGGCACCGCCGATGCCCGGCTCACTCGACCTCGAACGTCGTCGTCGCCAGGGTGTCGTCGTCGGCCAGCGCGAGGACGCGCCACGTCCCGCGAGGCAGAGGGCGCGGCCCCCCGAGGAAGCTCCAGGTCCGCGTGTTGGCCACCGGCACGATGAACAGCTCGCCCTCGTGATGGACGCGACCGTCCGGCCGCAGCCAGAGGAAGCGCAGGCCGAAGGGCTCGGTCGTGGTCTCGAAATCGAGCGCCGCCATGATCGCGTCGTCCGGCGCGAAGCGCCGCCGCCGTTCCGGGGAGGTCGTGTTGAAGCCGAGCCCCGTCCGCAGAGCGCGCACATCCGGACGGTAGGCGGGCGGTGCCTCGGCGTCGCCGAGCTCGGAACGGGTCCGGAGCCGGTAGATCCAGTGGTGAGCGTCGAGTTCGAAACGCTCGAAGCGGGTCGTGACCCCCTGCTCGGCGGCACGCGCGATGAAGTGGCGAAACGGCCAATCGAGCGTCACGACGAACAGCGGCCGATCGGCGCGGTAGGCCCGCCGGAGCTGGTGAGCGAACTGCTCCTCCGACAGGCCCCAGCCGCTGAAGCCCCAGGAGTTGACCATCCGCACGTGGAGATCGGACCGGCGGTCACGGTGGCGCTGGAGGTACTCGATCGGGTAGTAGAGGCGCGAGTCGTCGTCGATGTAGACGGCGCCCTGGGGCAGCTTCGCGAACAGCAACCCGGCGAACTCCTCGACATCGTTCCAGTGGCGCTTGTCCGGATTGGCGATGTACTCGGCGGCGTCGTGCGTGTTCTCCGTGTAGTCGTTGTTCCAGCGCGCGTGGAAGGGTCCGGGATCGCGGCCCCAGAGGCTGAGCTGCGCGTAGAGGACGACCGGCAACGCCACCACGAGGAGCGCCGTGACCGCCAGCAAGATGGCCCCGCCGGGCCGCCAGATCCCATGGGGCGCCAGGCGGC
>JASFRE010000338.1:0-5441 GCA_050115055.1 Candidatus Eiseniibacteriota bacterium
CTCGAGACCGCCGGCGTCGGCCAGCTGGCGCCGCGCACGCACCTCGCGGATGGCGACGTTGTCGAGCTCCTGCGACTCTCCCGGTGCGATGACGCAGACCGCGACGTCGGGCGGCAGGTCGACCGGGGTCCGCACCGAGTCGAGCAGCGCCGCCCAGCCCGACGCCTGCAGGTCGGTGATGAGGTAGATCTCCTTGTTGAGGTTCTTCGACGCCCGCAGCAGCCGCCCGGCCAGCTCAAGCCCGCTGGCGAGATCGCCAGCGCGGTCGGTGGGCTCGAGTGCCGCGATCGACTCCCTCACCAGCCCGAGGTCCTGCATCGGGTAGGGCGTCGCGCTCTCGGCGCGGTCGGAGACGGAGATCAGGTAGACGCCGTCGTCGCGCCCGAGCTGGTCGACGACGCCGAGGGCCTGCGACCGCGCGGTCTCGAACGTCGAGGCGCCACCGCGCGCCGCCTGCATCGAGTAGCTCGTGTCGATGACCAGGCAGACCGTGCTCGGCGCGCGACCGTCGGACAGGAAGCCGCCGGTCAGCACCGGTCGGCCCATGGCCAGCGCGAACAGCACGATGGCCAGCGCTCGCACGAGGAGGAGCAGCAGCTGCCGGAGCCGGATGCGCCGGATACGCTGCCGGTTGATCTCCTTGAGAAAGCGGATCGACGGCCAGTCGAGGCGCTTGGCCTGGCGCCGGCTGAACAGGTGGATGAGGATCGGCACCGCGGCGGCGGCGATCCCGGCCAGGAACGCGAGATTGAGGAAGGTCAGTCCGAACATCGTGCTGCCGCCGGGGTGACGGGGGTGGCGTCCATCACGGTGCGACCCGCGTCATCAGTGCAGGCGCCCGCGTTTCTCGAGGAACCTGAGCAGCGCGCGGTCGAATGGAGTCTGGTTGGTGAGCTCGACGAACTCGATCCGCTGCTCCCCGCACGCGCGGCGCAGGATCGAGGACCACTCCTCGAGCTTCTCGCGGTACTCGCGGGCGATGACCCACGGCTGCGCGATGACCTCCTCGCCGCTCTCGAGATCGACGAAGCCGGTCTCATCCTGGTATGGAAAGGTCCGCTCGTGTTCGTCGAGGATGTGGAAGACGATCACCTCGTGCTTCTTGTACCGGAAGTGCTTGAGCGCCTTGACGATGCGATCGGCCTCGGCCATGAGGTCCGGACCTTCGGGATCCGGTGCCAGGTCCGAGAGCACGATGATGAGACCACGGCGCCGGATGCGCTCCGCCATGTGGTCGAGGCACCGGCCGACGTCGGTGACCCGACCCGGCGTCAGCGACTCGAGCTCGCGCAGCACCACCCTGAGGTGCCGGCGGGCCGAGCGCGGCGGCAGATAGCGGCGGATCGCGTCGTCGAAGAGCACGAGACCGACCGAGTCCTGCTGGTGCAGGAGCAGGTACGAGAGCGCTGCCGCCAGGTGCTTGGCGTACTCGAGCTTCGAGAGATGGCCCTCGCTCGCGAAGGTCATCGAGCGGCTGATGTCGACCAGCAGGTGGGCACGGAGGTTGGTCTCCTCCTCGTACTGCTTGATGTAGTAGCGATCGGTCTTGCCGTACACCTTCCAGTCGATGTCGCGAATCGGGTCGCCGGGCATGTACTGCCGGTGCTCGGCGAACTCGACCGAGAAACCGTGATACGGGCTGCGGTGCAGGCCGGTCAGAAAGCCCTCGACGACCAGCTTGGCCTTCAGATCGAGCTTCTTGAGTCGCGAGATGGTGGCGGGGTCCAGGTACTGGCGACTGCCGCCGGGCGCGTTCATCGTGGTGTCTCCCGTCCGTGTGGAGCGCGGGTCCGTGTGCCGGGTGGCCGGGGTGCGTCGGGGCGCACGACCTACACGGGGACGGCGGCTGCATCGAGCAGGCGCGTGACGATGTCGCCCGTCCCGATGCCCTCCGACTCGGCCGTGAAGTTGGTGACGATCCGGTGTCGCATGACGGCCGGCGCCACGGCCTTGACGTCCTCGATGGTCGGCGCGTAGCGACCGTGCAGCACCGCGCGGCTCTTGGCGCCGAGGACCAGGTACTGCGAGGCGCGGGGGCCGGCTCCCCAGCCGACATAGTCACGCACGAATTCCGGCGCGTCCTCCTCGTGCGGGCGCGACATGCGCACCAGCCGGACCGCGTAGCGCACGACGTGATCCGCGGCGGGGACACGGCGCACGAGTTCCTGCAGGCGCAGGATGTCGCCGGCGGCGAGCACGCGCCCGATCTCGGCCTGGAAGGCGCTCGTCGTCGAGGCGACGATCTCCACCTCCTCGTCCTCGCTCGGATAGTCGACGTGGATGTTGAACATGAAACGGTCGAGCTGCGCCTCCGGCAACGGGTAGGTCCCCTCGAGCTCGATCGGGTTCTGCGTGGCGAGGACGAAGAAGGGGCGCTCGAGCGGATAGGTCACGCCGCCCGCCGTGACCTCGTACTCCTGCATGCCCTGCAGCAGCGCGGCCTGGGTCTTCGGCGGTGTGCGGTTGATCTCGTCCGCGAGGATGATGTTGCCGAAGATCGGTCCCTTGACGAAGCGGTAGGTCCGACGGCCGGTCCCGTGCTCCTCCTCGATGATGTCGGTGCCGGTGATGTCCGACGGCATGAGATCCGGGGTGAACTGGATGCGCTTGAACGTCAAGTCGAGCATGTCGGCGAGGCTGTGGATGAGCAGTGTCTTCGCGAGTCCCGGCACGCCGATCAGCAGGCAGTGACCGCCGGCGAAGAAGGCCGTCAGGAGCTCCTCGATGACGCGCTCCTGCCCGACGATGACCTTGCGCAGCTCGGCGAGGATCGTGTCGCGCGATTTGCTGATGGTCTCGACCGCCTGGACATCGTCCTGGTGCAGCTGTTCCTGATTGCTCAAGGTCGGCTCCTTCCCGATCGTCTGGCATGGGCCCGGTGCCCGGGCGGCCCGAGGCCGGCACCGCCGGGAGGTGGTGGATTCCTCACCGTACACCGCGGGGCCGGGATTCTATCCAGTCCGGGGACGGCCGGGGGCGGCGAAGCGGCGGCGTGGGACGGCGCGGGCAGCGGCGCCAGGGGGCGACATCGAAGGGCGGCGGGCAGCGGCGCCGGGGGCGGCATCGAAGGGCGTCGTCAGGAGGCAGCGGCGGGAGGCAGCGGCGGGGGGCGGCGGCGGTCAGCCCCGCCGCTCAGCGCTCTCCGCCATGCCGAGCTCGAGGTCCTCACCGACCTCGACCGGCGGCTCGTCCCTCACCGCCTGGATGGCCGGCCGCGTGGTCGCTTGCCCGACGGAGGCGGCAGCGGCGCCGCGTCCCGCGGTCCTGGCAGCGCTCCCCGCGGCGATCCGCCCGGCGTCGTGGTCGCCGTCCCGGTCGTCGTCCAGATCGTCGACCCGGTCGACGTCCCGGCCGTCGTCGCTGTCGTCGCTGTCGTCGCCTTGACCCTCGCTGCGCATCGCGCAGTTCCCGTTGAAGTAGACGCCATCGGCGATGACGAAGCTGCGCGCCAGCACCTCCGCCTCGACATGGGCCCCCTCCTCGAGCTCGACCCGCTCGCTCGCCAGCAGCTTGCCGCGCACCTGGCCGGCTACCAGGATCTCCCGGGCTTGCAGGCTGGCATGCGCGACACCGGTCCTACCGACCACGATTGCCTCGGAGGCCGTGATCGACCCCTCGAACTCGCCGTCGATGCGCACCGAGCCCTCGACCTGCATGGTGCCGCTCATGTGGGAGCTGTCACCGAGAATCGAGTTCAGATGCCCCTGCGACGTGGTCGTACCGTTCCTCGCGATCCTGTCTTCCGATCGTCCGAACATGGCTGTCCCCCTTCTCGCCAGTCGTTGCGGAGCACCTAGTCGATGAGATAGGAACGGGGGTTGATCGGCTTGCCTCCCTTGCGAACCTCGAAGTGAAGGTGCGGCGCCGAGCTCTCCCCCGTCGAGCCGATTCGAGCAATGACGTCACCCCGCTGGACGCGGTCTCCGCGACCGACCTCCAGGCTGGAGTTGTGTCCGTAATACGATGTGATGCCGCGGCCGTGATCGATGATCACCATCAGTCCGAAGACGCTGTCGCGGCCGGCGAACACCACCTGCCCCGCGCCCGACGCCTTGACCGGCGCGCCGTGCGATGCGGCGATGTCGATCCCCTGGTGCACCGACGCCGGCTCACGGTCCATGCGAAACTCGCGCGAGATGACGCCCTCGACCGGCCATAGCGACGGCATCGTGCCCCGCGTCCCCGAGGGCACCGATGTCGCCCCCGCCTCCGACTCCGACCCGTCCGGGAGCTGCTCCGCCAGCTCGACCGGATCGTCGCTCAGGCCGCCGATGCGCGCCGAGCTGCGAGCCTCGATCTCGGCCCGCACGTCGACCCCGGCGAGCTCGAGGATGCGGAGTCGCAGGTCCTCGATCTGCTCCAGCTCGCGCTCCAGGCGATCGACCTTGGCCGCCTCCTCGGCGAGCTCGACGTTGCGCGCCTCGACCTGTCGCATGTGGCGCAGCTGCACTCCCATCCACCCGGTCAGGAACAGACCCCCGATCGCGATGACCGCGATCGCACCGAGCCCCCCGAGCAGCACGTAGTAGGCCCAGTCCGGCAGGTCGAAGTGAATGGGCTGCTCGCGCTGCGGCGGGACGACGATGATGCTCGCCAGCCGCTGGCGTCGTGTCCTGCTCTGGCCGCTTCGTGCCATGTTGATCCGGCGTGCTCCCGCCGTGCCGCCGTCAGCCCTGCGACAGGACGCCCAGGACATCCAGGATGCGCTCGAGATCATCCGCGTTGTAGAACTCGATCTCGATCTTGCCCCGCGCCCCCCGACGGTTGATCCGCGCCTGTGTCCCGAAACGCTCCCGCAGTCGGTTCTCGAACCGCTCGATCTCGGGATCGGCGCGTCGCTGCCGGGGCGGCCGCCGCTCCGGATCCCGGGCCAGCCGCTCGACGGCGCGCACCGACAGACCGGCACGCACCGCGCGACGCGCGAGACCGACGACCCGCGGTGCCGACTTGACACCGGCGAGGGCGCGGGCGTGGCCCATGTCGAGCTGGCCGCGACGCACCATCTCCTGCACTTCCTCCGGCAGCGCCAGGAGCCGCAGGAGATTGGCGACCGTCGAGCGGTCCTTGCCGACGATGGTCGCCAGTTCGTCGACCGTCAGCCCGAACTCGTCGATCGCGCGCGTGAACGCCTCCGCGGCCTCGATCGGATTGAGGTCGACACGCTGCTGGTTCTCGATGATCGCCAGCTCGAGCATGTCGCTCTCTTCCGCACTCCGGACGATGGCCGGGATCGCATGCAGCCCGGCGCGCCGCGCCGCGCGCAGGCGCCGCTCACCGGCGATCAGCTCGTAGCCGACCCCGCGCCGCCGGACCAGGACCGGCTGCAAGACGCCCCGCGACACGATCGAATCGACCAGCTCCCGCAGGTCCTCCTCGTCGAAGCGCGCCCGCGGCTGGTAGGGGTTCGGCGCGATGCGATCCAGCGCGATCTCGATGACCGC